>NZ_JBHWJJ010000078.1:0-30951 GCF_042732005.1 Streptomyces sp. NPDC059851
GCCGCGGCCCCGTGTGCCCGGGCCGCGGCGGCCGGGCGGCCGGGCGGCCGGAAGCGGGTCCGGCCGCCAGGGCCGGGCCCAGGCCGGGCCGGGTCACCTCGACGTGGCCACGTCGACCGGTCGCATCCGCAGCACCCCCCGGCCCGGGACGGCGGTGGCCGCCACCGCCAGCAGCCCCGCAACCCCCACCACCCCCACGTACACCACGGGCAGCACCACCGGCGCGGCCACCCCCGTCATCCCCACGCTGAAGGCGGTCAGCACCGCCAGCGAGATGCCGGACCCCAACACCACCCCCATCAGCAGCACGGCCAAGGCTTCCACCCGCAGCATCCGCAGCACTTGCCGCCGCTTCGCTCCGGCGAGCCGGAGCATCGCGAACTCGCGGAACCGCTCCGCCGTGGACATGGCGAGCGTGTTGACGACGGCGATGGCGGTGAACGCGAGCACCAGCCCCATCGCCAGCAGGTTGAGCTCGGCCCCGTCCTGCTGCCGCTCGGCTCGCGCCTGATCGGCGTCACGGGCCGACAGCACTTCCACGCCGGGGAACCGGGCCACCGCCGCGGCCAGCCGTTCCCGTCCGGTCTCCGGCTCGGCGGCCACCAGCACGCCGCTCGCCAGCGGGTTGTCGACGTGCGCCGCGACCAGCCCGTGCGGCAGGGTCAGGTCCCCGAAGCCCAGGCCCCGCGCGTACACGGCCGCCACGGTCAGGGTGGCGGGGGTGCCGTCGCCGAGGGCCACCTTCAACTCGCCGCCGGGCTCCAGCCCGAGCTGCTCGGCGGCGAGTTCGCTGACCGCGGCGCTGCGCTCGCCGAAGCCGTCGAGGCTGCCGGCGGTCACCGCGGGGTCCCAGGTCCGGGCCAGTCCGTCGGGGGTGACGCCCTGCGCGCTGTACTTGGTCAGCCCGACCCGCACCGACGTGCGGACGATCTCGGTGGCGGCCGTGACCCCGGGGGTGCGCCGGACCGCGTCGGCGGCCTCGGCCGGAACGCCGGGGCCTTGGGCGGCCAGCACCCACCCGGCGCGGACCCCGTCGCGGGCCTGCTCCCGGACGGCGTGGCCCAGCGTCGGCGCGACGAACAGGACGGTGCAGGTCATGCCGATCAGGAGGGTGAGGGGGGTGACGGCGGAGGCCATCCGGGTCGCGTTGCTCCGCAGGTTCGCGGTGGCCAGGTGTCCGCCGGCGCCGGCCAGCCGCAGCGGGCCGGCGAGCAGGGCGGCGGTACCCCGGACGAGGAGCGGGCCGAGCAGCGCGACCGCCGCGGCGAGGACGATCACGGCGAGGAAGGTCACCGGGGTGGACGCGGGCTCGGTGCGCAGCGAGCCCAGTACGGCGACCAGCACGACGCCGCCGGCCAGGACCAGTAGCCCGGTCGCGATCCGGATGACCGCGGGCCGGGCCCGCTCGACGGCCGCTTCGGCGAGTGCCTCGGCGGGGCGGATGCGGGCGATGTGCCGGGCGGTGATCCGGGCGGCGGCCCAGGCACCGAGCAGGCTCGCGGCGACGGCGGCGAACATCGGGAAGATTCCGGCGGTGCGCTCCAGGGTGGTGGGGACGATCCCGCCGTCGACGAACCGGCCGTGCAGCCAGGCGGCGAGCGGCAGTCCGGCGAAGGCGCCCGCGACCCCGGCGGCCAGTCCGACGAGCAGCGCTTCCCGACCGATCATGCGGCGCAGCTGGCGGGGGGTGGCGGCGATGGCGCGCAGCAGGGCGAGCTCGCGGTGGCGCTGCTGGACGGACAGGGCGAAGGTGCCGACGACGACGAGGACGGCGACGAGCAGGGCCGTACCGCCCATGGCGCCGCCCATGGAGACCAGCTTGATCCTGGCGCCGGCTGCGTCGAGGAACTCGACGGGCCCGCGCTCGTCACCCGCGCTGACCCGGGCTCCGGACCCGGGCCCGGCCCCGGTGCCGGCCAGGGTCTGGCGGATCCGCTGGGCCAGTGCTCCGGGGTCGACCCCGGGTGCGGGCAGGACCCCGATGGCGGTGACCTGCCCGTCGCGGGCTGCGAGCCGCCGGGCCTCGTCGTCGGTGAAGAACAGGGCGCTCTGCCGGGTGGGCCGACCGCTTTCCGCGCGGGCGATGCCGCTGACCGTGTACTCCTCGGGTACGCCGGTGGCCTGGACGGTGAGCCGGCTGCCGGGCTCCAGTCCGGCGCGGGCGGCCAGTCCGCGGTCGACGACGACCTCGCCCCTGCTGTGGGGGGCTCGGCCCTCGGCGAGCGTGAAGGGGGTGAGGGCGGCGGAGCTCCAGGCGTGCCCGTACGGGGCGGCCGGCCGGGCTGTGTCGTCGCCACGGCCGGCGGTCGGCCGTACCAGTGGTACGGCCTGGAAGGTGAGTTCGGGTACGGCCCGTGCCACGCCGGGTACGGAGCGCACCGTCTCGACGGTGTCGGCCGGAAGCCAAGCCCGTTCGGCCACGGGCTTGGCCTTGTGCTTCGTCTTGGTCTTGCCCTTCTTCTCCTTGACCGTGGTCTGATGCACGTTCTGGTCGGCGGAGACGAGGACCGGGGTGGCCGCGTAGCGCTCGGTGGCGATCTTTCCCCGGAGGCCGGTTTCGAGGAGCGTGCCGCAGGCGGTGATGAGGGCCGCCGCGCACAGCAGTGCGGTGAAGGCACCGAGGAAGCCGGCTTTGCGGTCCCTGACGCTCTGGAGGGCGTAACGCAGCATCATGCGTTCAACCCTGCCGTCGGGGCGGGGCGTTGGCAGTGGAGCACCCCGGCGTCCTGACCCGGGGGCTATCCCCACCCCTATCCGCGCGGACGGCGGGCGGGCGTGACCGACCTCCCGCGTGGCGTGTCAGCTGCCCGGGTAGTCCAACGCGTCGTCCATGTCCTCGCCCTCGGACTCCAGGGCGCGGCGCACCACGCGCAGGGCCATGCCCTCCGGGTAGCCCTTGCGGGCGAGCATTCCGGCCAGGCGGCGGATCCGTTTGTCGCGCTCCAGGCCCCGGGTGGCGCGGAGCTTGCGCTCGACGAGTTCGCGGGCGGTCTGCTCCTCCTGCTCGGAATCCAGCTGGTCCAGGGCTTCCTGGACGAGGGAGGCCTGCACCCCCTTGGTGCGCAGCTCCTGGGCGAGGGCCCGGCGGGCGAGGCCCCGGCCGCGGTGGCGGGACTCGACCCAGGCGCCGGCGAAGGCGGCGTCGTCGATCAGGCCCACCTCCTCGAAGCGGGAGAGGACCTCCTCCGCCACCTCCTCGGGGACGCCCCTCTTGGCCAGGGCGTCCGCGAGCTGGCGCCGGGTGCGCGGCATCCCGGTGAGCAGGCGCAGGCAGATCGCCCGCGCCTGTTCCTCGGGACTCTGGGGCGGCAGCTCCGGCTCGGCCCTCGTCGGGCCGGAGCCGCCGTCCCCTTCGTGTTCCCGCATCGGGTCAGCTCTTGGCGGCGGCGGTCTTGGCCGCCTTCGCCTTCGCCGCCGGGGCGGGAACGCTCTTGGCTTCGCCGTCGCCGGCGGCCGTCTCCTCCGCGGGGGTCTCGCCGGCGGGCTGGGCGCCCTTGCGGACACCGACGCCGAGCTTCTCCTTGATCTTCCGCTCGATCTCGTTGGCGAGGTCGGGGTTGTCCTTCAGGAAGTTGCGGGCGTTCTCCTTGCCCTGGCCGAGCTGGTCGCCTTCGTACGTGTACCAGGCGCCGGCCTTGCGGATGAAGCCGTGCTCCACGCCCATGTCGATCAGGCCGCCCTCACGGCTGATGCCCTGGCCGTAGAGGATGTCGAACTCGGCCTGCTTGAAGGGCGGCGCGACCTTGTTCTTGACGATCTTGCAGCGGGTGCGGTTGCCGACCGCCTCCGTGCCGTCCTTGAGGGTCTCGATGCGGCGGATGTCGATGCGCACCGAGGCGTAGAACTTCAGCGCCCGGCCACCGGTGGTGGTCTCCGGGGAGCCGAACATGACGCCGATCTTCTCGCGGAGCTGGTTGATGAAGATCGCGGTGGTCTTGGACTGGTTGAGCGCGCTGGTGATCTTACGGAGGGCCTGGCTCATCAGACGGGCCTGGAGGCCGACGTGCGAGTCGCCCATCTCGCCCTCGATCTCCGCGCGCGGCACGAGGGCGGCGACGGAGTCGATGACGATGAGGTCGAGGGCGCCGGAGCGGACCAGCATGTCCACGATCTCCAGGGCCTGCTCACCGGTGTCCGGCTGGGACAGGATCAGGTTGTCCGTGTCGACACCGAGGGCCCGCGCGTACTCCGGGTCGAGCGCGTGCTCGGCGTCCACGAAGGCCACGGTGCCGCCGGCCTTCTGCGCGTTGGCCACGGCGTGCAGGGTCAGGGTCGTCTTACCGGAGGACTCCGGGCCGTAGATCTCGACGACGCGGCCGCGCGGCAGGCCGCCGACACCGAGGGCGATGTCCAGTGCGGTCGACCCGGTGGGGATGACCTCGATGGGCTCGTTCGGCCGGTCGCCGAGGCGCATGACCGCACCCTTGCCGAATTGCCGTTCAATCTGTGCGAGCGCGGCGTCGAGAGCCTTCTCGCGGTCGGTGCCTGCCATGGGTTCCACCCGGTTTGCTTGAGTCGATCGCTTCACGCCATTGACGCTAACGCCTGCCACTGACAATGCGCTGCCACGCCGGTTCGGCTGTGGATAACCCATCAGAATGGATGTTCGATTTCCCTGTCAAGCCGGACCCACACGCCCGGACAGGCGCCTCCGTGACCAGGCATTTCGGTCAGCCGCAGGCCGCGCGGACGGGCCGTGCAGAGCGCCGCGGCCGCCCGCGGCGGGCCGACTGCTGTGCCCGGTCACACATCCGGCAGGAGGAGCCAGACCTCGGAGAGGGCGAGGCCGTGGCTGCGGTCCACCACCCCGCAGGCGCACCCCAGGGCGACCAGGCGCCAGTCGCAGGCCACCGTCCAGGGGCCGTCCCCGCCCCCGCACCCCGGACAGGCGACCGTCTCGGCCGTCCACACGCCGGGGGCGGGCCTGCCGTGACGCCGGAACCGGCCCGCGTACGCCACCCGCCACGGCTCGACCGGCGGCGTGGACGGACCGGCACCGGGCGGGCCCGCCGAGGCCAGGGCGGCGAACAGCTCGGTCAGCCCGGGGAGCAGGGCCTCACCCGCCCCGGTCGGTGGCGCTCCCGCGCCGCCCGGCTCCCCCGGCGGGGGCCCGTACCTCGGAGCGGCCGCCGCGGGCGGCGGGGTCGGGACGGCGTGCCAGGGCAGGAGGGCGCGCGCGACGCCGGCCAGGAGGGCTGCGGCGGGCGGGCTGACGGCACCCGCGTCGAGGTGGTGGAGGGCGGTGCGCAGGACGCGCTGGAGCCGCCGGTCCCGGTCCGTCGACCGCGCCCGCGCCGTCGCGGCCCGCCGGCCCGGAAGCGGGGCGGCGAGGCGGCCCAGGACGGCGGCCGCCGCTTCGACGTCCGCGCGGGCGGGGCGCCACTCCCCGGCGGCGAGGAAGCGCCGGGCCCGCTCGGACTCCCGGGCCAGAGCGCGCGTCAGCAACGGCTGCCCGGCTGCTGCGGCCCCCTGGGTGTCACTCCCGCTCGCCACGCCGACGCCCTCCCAGCCCGTTCCGGATGTGCCACGGTGCGCCGCCCGCCCGACCGGGGCGACGCCGGCCCCGCCACTCCCGCGCGGACGCACTCGATTCTCGGGGCATCGCCGGAGCGGTGGACACGTGCCCCCGACCCGCGCCCAGAGCCGTGCCGGCCCGGGAGACGCCCCGGCGGCCGCGCCGTCCCGCCCACCCGTCGGCCCCCCACTCCGTCACAGCGCGGGCACGCCGTCCGGCCACCCGCACCCAGGACGCCGGCGACACCTCCCTCGCGGGGCGTCGCCTCGACCCGGGTCAGGATTTCGGCGCGCGCGTTGCGGGCCGCTCAGGCACCGGCGCGGCCGTGACGGGTCGCGCCCGCACCCGCCGGCGCTCGGACGACCGCGCCCGGACGCCTACCCGACCGGCCGGATCGCGCCACCAGTACACGGGATAGCGCACCGCACCGGGCCGGGCGCGGGAGGCCGCCGTCCCTGCCAGCACCAGCAGCAGGGCCGCGCCCGCCAGCAGCGGCACGAAGACCTTCGGGTCGGGGGACTGGAGCACCACGACGACGGTGGTGGCGGCGGCCGGCGAGTGCGGGGTCCTGGCCAGAGTCATGATTCCCACGGCCACCCCCGCCGCGAGCGCGGCCACCCACGGCGCCCCACCGGCCCCCGCCAGCGCCACGTACCCGACGCCGGCGCACAGCAGGTGTCCCCCGACGACGCTGCGCGGCTGTGCGAGCGGCAGGGCGGGGACCCCGCAGACGATGGCGGCGCTCGCCGCGATCGGCGGGATCAGCACCGGTTCGTGCAGGAGGGCGCCGATCCCGACGAGGAGCAGCAGGGAGGCGGCCGCGACACCGCCGCTGTGCAGCGCCGCCACCGACCGCGAGCCGATCCCGGCACTGGGCCCGACCCCGGCACCGGGCCCGGCCTCGACCTCGGCCCCGGGCCCGGCCCCGGTCCCGGTCTCGGCCGGCCGCGGTCCGGTCGGGCGGCCCTGGCCGACCGGTTCGGCGGCTCGGTTGTCCGCGCTCGCCCGGCTCATGTCGACGCTCATGGACATCAGGTGTACGAACCGCCCACATCGCACCTCTATATCGGCGAGACGAAACGGGCCGCCCCTCCTACCAGCCGCCCTCACCCCCGAGTGACAACCAACGGTTGACACCCCTGGGACTGTCAACCTACGGTTGCACTCATGACGAACCCTTCAGAGGAACCCGTTCGCATGACCAACCCGGTACGCCTCGACGACCTCATCGAGGCCATCAAGAAGGTCCACACCGACGCCCTCGACCAGCTCAGCGGCGCCGTCGTCGCCGCCGAGCACCTCGACGACGTGGCCGACCACCTCATCGGCCACTTCGTCGACCAGGCCCGCCGCTCCGGCGCCTCCTGGACCGACATCGGCCGCAGCATGGGCGTCACCCGCCAGGCCGCCCAGAAACGCTTCGTCCCCAAGGCCGACAAGGAGGGCGAGGGCGGCGACCTCCAGTCCAGCCAGGGCTTCGGCCGCTTCACCCCGCGCGCCCGCAACGTCGTGGTGTCCGCGCAGGAGCAGGCCCGCGCCGCGGGCAACACCGAGATCGGGACCGAGCACCTGCTCCTCGGCCTCCTCGCCGACGACCAGGGCCTGGCGATCCTCGCCCTGCGCTCCCAGGGCCTCGCCCCGGACGCCGTGCGCGCCGCCGCCACCGCCGCCCTGCCCGCCCCGGCCGACGGCACCGTGCCGGACCTGGTCCCCTTCGACGCCTCCGCCAAGAAGGCCCTGGAGCTGACCTTCCGCGAGGCCCTCCGGCTCGGCCACGACTACGTCGGGACCGAGCACATCCTGCTCGCCCTCCTCGAACTGGAGAACGGCGAAGGCGTGCTCAGCGGTCTCGGCCTGGAGAAGGCCGCCGTGGAGGCGGCCGTCAGCGAAGCCCTGGCAGCCGTACTCGGCCCCGCCGCCGGGAAGCAGGAGTAGCGGCGTCCGCCTCCTCCGTCAGCTCGTACCGCTTGACGTACGCGCCGAGGAAGGCCTGCAGGGTGGCGACGGCCGGGATCGCGATGAGCGCCCCGACCGCGCCCAGCAGGGCGGTCCCCGCGATGACCGACCCGAAGGCCACGGCCGGGTGGATGTCCACGCTCCGCGAGGTCAGCTTGGGCTGCAGGACGTAGTTCTCGAACTGCTGGTAGACCACGACGAACCCGAGGACGTACAGCGCGTACCAGGGGTTGACGGTGAAGGCGATGAGCGTGGGCAGCGCGCCCGCCAGGTAGGTGCCGATGGTGGGGATGAACTGGGAGACCAGCCCCACCCACACCGCGAGCGCCGGCGCGTACGGCACGCCCAGCACCGCGAAGAGCACGTAGTGGGCGGCCCCGGAGACCAGGGCCATCAGCCCGCGCGAGTAGAGGTAGCCGCCCGTCTTGGCCACGGCGATCTCCCACGCGCGCAACACCTCCGACTGCTTCGCCGGAGGCAGTACGGAGCACAGCGCGCGCCGCAGTCGCGGACCGTCCGCGGCGAAGTAGAACGAGAACAGGCCGACGGTCAACAGTCGGAAGAGTCCGCCCAGCAGGGTGGCGGACACGTCGAGCACGCCGCTCGCGCTGTCCTGTGCGTACTTCTGCAGCCAGTCCGAGCGCAGCAGGCTGTCCTGGATCGCCAGCCGGGACAGCTCGGTGTGGAACGTCGCGTTGATCGTGTTGATCACGGAGTCGAGGTAGCGGGGGAAGTCCTCCACCATGTCGACGATCTGCCCGGCGAGCATCGAGCCGAGCAGGACGACGAACCCGACGGAGGCGACGAACACCCCGAGGAACACCAGGAAGGTGGCGAGCCCGCGGCGCATGCCGCGGGCCGCCATCCCCGACACGGCGGGTTCGATCGCGAGGGCCAGGAAGAACGCGATCAGAACGTTGACCAGCAGCCCGATCAGCTGGTGGAAGGCCCAGCTGCCGAGCTGGTAGCAGGCGACCAGCCCCAGGACGAGGAGGACGGCGCGGGGCAGCCACCGCGGCATGCGGTCGCGCGCGGGAACCGCACGGTCGGCGGCGGAACCGACCCGGTCACCGGGACCGGCCCCGTCCCCGTCCCCGTGCCCGTGCCCGTGCCCGTTCAACGGCCGGTCGGCCGGTACGGGAGGTGCGGGCACGGCGGGTGTCCCGGCCCGTTCGGCCTCCGCCGCCCGTTCGGCCGGCTCGGTGTTCTCGGTCGTCTCATCGGTGGCTGCCACGCCGCCCAGTCTGTCCCACCCGGCGCGCGTAAGGGGAAACGGGGGCGCCCGTCGTCAGCGCAGCGAGGCCGGGACGTCCATCGCCGAACACACCGCCCGCCACACGTCCTTGGTCTCCCAGCCGGCCTCCAGCGCCTGGTGGACGGTGCGTCCGCCGAGCTCCGACATGACGTGGTCCCGTGCGAAGGAGTCCGCGTAGCCCTCGCCGAAGTGCTCGGCCATCCGCTCCCAGAAAATCGTCAACCGCATGCACCCAGTATCCCGCCCGGCGCGCGGGCACCTTCCCGGACGCCGCTACCCGCCCAGGGCGCGCACCCCGGCGGTGACCGCGACGGCGGCCCCGACCACCACCAGGAAGGGGGCCCGCAGGACCAGCGCCAGCCCCGCGGCGACGAGCCCGGCGGCCCGCGCGTCGAGCACGACCTCCTGCCCGGTGGCGAAGGTCTGCTGGGCGGTGAGCGCGGCCAACAGGGCGACCGGCAGCAGCTCGGCGAGCCGCCGCACGAGCGGCCGCTCCAGTGCCCCGGCGGGCACGAGGAGCCCGGCCAGCTTGACGGCGTAGCAGCCGACGGCGGTCAGCGCGATGGCGATCCACACGTTCACGGGCGTCGTCCCTTCAGCCAGAGGACCGCGGGTGCGGCGAGCGCGGCCACGAGCACGGGCAGTCCGGCGGGCAGGAAGGGCAGGAGGCCCAGCCCGAGGACGAGCGCGAGCGCGGCGACGGCGCGCTCGGTGGTGCTCTTCAGCATCGGCGCGAGCAGCGCCAGGAAGACGGCGGGACCGGCGGCGTCCAGCCCCCAGGCCGCGGTGTCCCCGATGGCCTCGGCGCCGAGCGCGCCCAGCACGGTGGTGAGGTTCCACAGGAGGAAGAGGGCCAGCCCGGTCACGGTGAACCCGAGCCGCGCCGACCTTCGGTCCGGCTGTGCCAGGGACACGGCGGCGGTCTCGTCGATCACCCAGTGGGCGGCGAACGGCTTCACGGCCCGGGGCAGCGCGAGCAGCTGCGACAGCCGCAGCCCGTAGAAGGCGTTGCGCGTGCCGAGGAAGAAGGCCCCGGCGGCGGCGGTGAACGGGTTCCCGCCCGCGGCCAGTGCTCCGACCAGCGCGAACTGCGAGGCGCCGGTGAACACCAGCAGGCTCAGCGCACCGGCCTGGAGGGCACTGAGCCCGGACCCCGCGGCGGTCACCCCGAACGCGAAGCCGGACAACCCGACGGCCACCCCCACGCCGAGTGCGTCCCGCACGACGGCGGCGCGCGGACGCCCGGCGGCCTCCTCGGGGACCTCCCGCGTCTCTCGTATTACTGTCTGACGTTCTCCCACGCCGCGACCGTACGCAGGACGGCCCGGCCCGGTCTTGTACGTTCTTGCAGGCGGCGGCCCCGTCGGGCGCGAGCGGCCGGGGCGTGCTGCCGCCGTGCCGCCGCCGGACCTATCCGGCCCGCTCCCTCCGGTAGGCGCCCGGCGTCACCCCCACGATGCGGGTGAAGTGCCGGTTGAGGTGCGGCTGGTCCGTGAAGCCGACGGCGACCGCCGCCTCCGCCGGGGCGGTGCCCGCGTCCAGCAGCCGGCGCGCCCGCCTGACCCGGGCGTCGGTCAGCCAGGTGTGCGGCGGCATCCCGTACCGCTCCCGGAAGGCCCGCAGCAGGGCGAACGGGCTGGTCCCGAGCTCCGCGGCGAGCTGCTCCAGCGACGGCGCGTCCGCCATCCGGTCCTGTAGCACCGCGCGGGCCCGCGCGGCGTCCGAGGCGCCGGCGCTCCTCGCCGTACGGGCGGGCAGCGGCCCCGCGTGCCGGGTCAGGATCCGTGCCACGGCGGTGCGCAGCAGGGTGTCGGCGGTGAGCGCGTCGCCCTCCTCGGCGGCGCGGTGGACCTCGGTGATGGCGTGCGAGGTCTGCGGGTCGGTGACCGAGTCGACGGTGAAGCCGGGGGTGCCGCGCAGTCCGGCGATCTCGGCGGCCACGTCGGCGATCAGTTCCCGGGACGGGTAGAGCGTGGCGTACGCCCACCCCTCCGGGGCCCCGGCGCGGGCGGTGTGCGGCACCTCGGGGTTGATCAGGACCACGCTGCCGGGTCCGGCGTGGACGGTGCCGCCGGGCAGGCCGACCTCCTCGATGCCGCCGGTGACGGCGGCGATCACGTACCCGTCGTGCGCGTGGCGGGGGAAGGCGTGGCGGATGTAGTGGGCGCGCAGCAGGTCCAGGCCGGGGAGCTCCGCGTACTGCCAGTGCCGCGCCCACTCCGTGTCCCCGGACCCGCCCCGGCCCCCGCCGCCCCTGCCCCTGTCGCCGTCCGCCATTCCCCCATTCTGCGCCCGGCCCGCCTGGGCCCGCGCGCCGCCTCCCTCGTCACCCGCGCCGCCCCGCACGCCGCCCCCGCGCACCTTCCCGGCGCATCCGCCCTGGTCCGGGCCGCTTGTCAGTGCCGGGGTGCAGGATGGGGGCATGGCCGGCTCCGCGCTCGACTCGTTCTCCCCCGCGACCCGTTCCTGGTTCTCGGGGGCCTTCCGTACGCCCACCGCCGCACAGGAAGGAGCCTGGCGGGCCATCCGGGAAGGCTCGGACGTACTGGTCGTGGCGCCCACCGGCTCCGGCAAGACACTGGCCGCCTTCCTCGCCGCCCTGGACCGGCTGGCGGCCGAGCCGCAGCCGGCCGAACCGAAGAAGCGCTGCCGGGTGCTGTACGTGTCCCCGCTGAAGGCCCTAGCGGTCGACGTGGAGCGGAACCTGCGCAGCCCGCTGACCGGGATCCGGCAGGAGTCGGTCCGCCTCGGCCTGCCCGAGCCGGACGTACGGGTGGGGATCCGCTCCGGCGACACCCCGGCCGCCGAGCGGCGGGGGCTGGCGAACCGGCCGCCGGACATCCTGATCACCACGCCCGAGTCCCTGTTCCTGATGCTGACGTCGGCGACCCGCGAGGCGCTCACCGGCGTCGAGACGGTGATCCTGGACGAGGTGCACGCGGTGGCGGGGACCAAGCGCGGGGCGCACCTGGCGCTGTCCCTGGAGCGGCTGGACGAGCTGCTGCCGCGTCCGGCGCGCCGGATCGGGCTGTCGGCGACGGTCCGTCCGGTGGAGGAGGTGGCCCGCTACCTGGCGCCGCGCGGCCGGGTGGAGATCGTGCAGCCGCCCTCGGCCAAGGAGTTCGACCTGTCGGTGGTCGTCCCGGTCGAGGACATGGGCGAACTGGGCGGTTCCCCCGCCACGGAGGACCGGGAGGGCGGCGACAAGCCGTCGATCTGGCCGCACGTGGAGGAGCGGATCGCCGACCTGGTCCAGGCGCACCGCTCCACGATCGTGTTCGCCAACTCCCGCCGCCTCGCGGAACGGCTGTGCAACCGGCTCAACGAGATCGCGTACGAGCGCGCCACGGGCGAGCAGCTGCCCGATCAGGGGCCGCCGGCCGAGGTCATGGCCCAGTCGGGGGCCGCGAAGGGGGCGCCGCCCCTGTTGGCCCGCGCGCACCACGGTTCGGTGTCCAAGGAGCAGCGGGCCCTGGTCGAGGAGGACCTGAAGGCGGGCCGGCTGCCCGCCGTGGTCGCCACGTCCAGTCTGGAGCTGGGCATCGACATGGGCGCCGTCGACCTGGTGGTGCAGGTGGAGTCCCCGCCGTCGGTGGCCTCGGGGCTGCAGCGGGTGGGCCGGGCCGGGCACCAGGTGGGCGCGGTCTCCACGGGGGTCGTCTTCCCCAAGTACCGCGGTGACCTGGTGCAGGCGGCGGTGGTGACCGAGCGGATGCGCACGGGGGCCATCGAGTCGCTGCGCATCCCGTCGAACCCGCTGGACGTGCTGGCGCAGCAGCTGGTGGCGATGACCGCGATGGACACCTGGCAGTTGGACGAGCTGCTGGCCCTGGTGCGGCGGGCGGCGCCGTTCGCGGCGCTGCCGGAGTCGGCGTTCACCGGGGTCCTGGACATGCTGGCGGGCCGCTACCCGTCCGATGCGTTCGCCGAGCTGAGGCCGCGGGTGGTGTGGGACCGGGTCGCCGGCACGGTCACCGGGCGGCCGGGGGCGCAGCGCCTCGCGGTCACCTCGGGCGGCACCATCCCCGACCGCGGGCTGTTCGGCGTGTTCCTGGCCGGGGCCGACCCGAAGAAGGGCGGCGGCCGGGTGGGCGAGCTCGACGAGGAGATGGTGTACGAGTCCCGGGTGGGCGACGTGTTCACCCTGGGCACCACCTCGTGGCGGATCGAGGACATCACCCGCGACCGGGTGCTGGTCTCCCCCGCCCCCGGGGTTCCGGGCCGGCTGCCGTTCTGGAAGGGCGACCAGCTGGGCCGTCCCCTCGAACTGGGCCGTGCGGTGGGCGCGTTCCTGCGGGAGTTGGGCGCGCTGTCCGCGCAGGACGCGCGGCTGCGGCTGTTGGCGGCCGGGCTCGACGGCTTGGCCGCGGAGAACGTGCTGGCGTACCTGGCGGAGCAGCGGGAGGCCTGCGGGCACGTGCCGGACGACCGGACGGTCGTGGTCGAGCGGTTCCGCGACGAGTTGGGCGACTGGCGGGTCGTGGTGCACTCCCCGTTCGGGGCGCAGGTGCACGCCCCGTGGGCGCTGGCGCTCGGTGCCCGGCTCGCCGAGCGGTACGGCATGGACGCCCAGGTCATGCATGCGGACGACGGCATCGTGCTGCGCCTGCCGGACGCGGACCTGCTGTCGATGGACCTCCTGGACCACGATCCGGCCGCCGTCCGCTCCTTCGAGTTCGACGAGGGGCAGGCCCCGCTGGGCGCGGCGGACGTGGTCTTCGACCACGGCGAGGTCAGCGGGATCGTCACCGACCAGGTGGGCGGGTCCGCCCTGTTCGCTTCCCGGTTCCGGGAGTGCGCGGCGCGGGCCCTGCTGCTGCCGCGCCGCAATCCCGGCAGGCGTACGCCGTTGTGGCAGCAGCGCCAGCGTGCCTCGCAGCTGCTGCAGGTGGCCTCGGAGTTCGGGTCGTTCCCGATCGTTCTGGAGGCCGTGCGGGAATGCCTGCAGGACGTCTTCGACGTGCCGGGCCTGACGGAGCTGATGGGGGACATCGAGGCGCGTCGGGTCCGCCTGGTGGAGGTGACCACACCGGAACCGTCCCCGTTCGCCCGGTCGCTGCTGTTCGGGTACGTCGCCCAGTTCCTGTACGAGGGGGACTCGCCGCTCGCCGAGCGGAGGGCGGCCGCGCTGTCCCTGGACTCTCGCCTGCTGGCGGAACTGCTCGGCCAGGCGGAGCTGCGCGAGCTGCTGGACGCGGAGGTGCTGGCGGAGCTGGAGCGGGAGCTCCAGTGGCTGACCGAGGACCGGCGGGCCAAGGACGTGGAGTCGGTGGCCGACCTGCTGCGGCTGCTGGGCCCGCTGACGGGGGCCGAGCTGGTCGAGCGGGGCGCCGACCCGTCCTGGCCGGATGCGCTGGTGGACGCCCGCCGGGCCATCCGGGTGCGGATCGGCGGGGCGGAGCACTGGGCGGCGGTCGAGGATGCGGGTCGGCTGCGCGATGCGCTGGGCACGGCGCTGCCGGTCGGGGTGCCGGAGGCGTTCACCGAGCCGGTCAAGGACCCGCTCGGCGACCTCCTGGCCCGGTACGCGCGGACGCACGGCCCGTTCACCACGGCGGCGGCCGCGGCCCGGTTCGGGCTGGGCTCGGCGGTCACCGAAGGCGCCCTCCAGCGGCTCGCGGCGGCCGGCCGGGTGGTGCAGGGCGAGTTCCATCCGGCGGGCATCGGCCAGGAGTGGTGCGATGCGGCCGTCCTGCGCAGGCTGCGGCGGCGTTCGCTCGCCGCGCTGCGCCAGGAGCTGGAGCCGGTGCCGCCCGCGTCGCTGGCGACGTTCCTGCCGCAGTGGCAGCACCTGGGCGGGGGTTTGCGCGGCATCGACGGCCTGGCCCGGGCGATCGAGCAGCTGCAGGGCGCCCCGGTACCGGCCTCGGCGCTGGAGCGGCTAATCCTGCCGTCGCGGGTGGCGGGGTACGCGCCGACCCTGCTGGACGAGCTGACCACGACCGGGGAGGTGGTCTGGGCGGGAGCCGGGGCCCTGCCGGGCAAGGACGGCTGGGTGTCGCTGTACCTGGCGGACGCGGCGCCGCTGTTGCTGCCCGAGCCGCACCCACTGGAGCTGACGCCCCTGCACCAGGCCGTGCTGGATGCGCTGTCGGGCGGGTACGGGCTGTTCTTCCGTCAGCTGGCGCAGTCGGCGCGCGCGCTGCACCCGGAGGCCACGGACCTCGAACTGTCCGAGGCCGTCTGGGACCTGGCCTGGTCGGGCCGTCTGACGAACGACACCCTGGCCCCGCTGCGCTCCCTGCTGGGTTCGGGCCGCACCGCGGGGGCCACCGCCCACCGGGCCCGGCGCACGGTGCCGCGCGGGCGGTACGGCACGCTCGGCGCGCAGGTCTCCCGGCCGGGGCCGCCGACGGTGGCGGGGCGCTGGTCGCTGCTGCCCGACCGGGCCGCCGATCCCACGCACCGGGCGCATGCGCTGGCCCGCACCCTGCTGGACCGTCACGGGGTGGTCACGCGGGGCGCGGTGGCCGCCGAGGGCGTGGAGGGCGGTTTCAGCGCGGTGTACCGGGTGCTGTCGGCGTTCGAGGACAGCGGGCAGGCCCGCCGCGGCTATGTGGTGGAGGGGCTGGGGGCGGCCCAGTTCGCGATGGACGGTGCGGTGGACCGGCTGCGGTCGGCCGAGCGGAACCCTCCGCCGCTGGCGGCGGTGGTGCTGGCGGCAGCCGACCCGGCGAACGCGTACGGGGCGGCCCTGCCGTGGCCGGAGCCGCCGGCGGGGGCCGGGCACAAGCCGGGTCGGAAGGCGGGCTCCCTGGTGGTCCTGGTCGACGGCGAGCTCGTGCTGTACCTGGAGCGCGGGGGCAAGACCCTGCTGGCGTGGCCCGTACCGGAGGATCCGCGGCTGGCGGCGGCGACGGCGGCGCTGGCGGAGGCCTCCCGTGCGGGCACGCTGCCGGCGCTCACGGTGGAGCGGATCAATGCGGCCCCGGCGCTGACGTCCGTGCTGGGTGCGTCTTTGGAGGCGGCTGGCTTCCATGCCACTCCGAGGGGGCTGCGGCTGCGCCACTGAGCGGGCGTCGAGCGCGCATCGGGCCTCGCTGCCCGGGACGGCCGAAGACTGCGGAGCTGTATCTACCATTGCGCTTACGTCGCGCTTATGTACTGGGCATGTCACGGAGCCCGTTCTGGCTGGAATTGCTGGTCGTTCCTCGACTATCAAGATCCACGTAGGCATCGCTCCTGACGATGCCGCGGCAAGAACGCACCTACATGGGGGACGAGAAGAATGAGCACCATGCGACGGACCACCACGGGCGTCATCGGTCTGGCGGTCGCCGGCACCCTGACCCTGACCGGCTGCAAGAACGGCAACGAGGAGATCCCCGCCGCGCCGTCCAGTCCGGCCTCGTCCGCGCCGTCCGCCCCGGCGGAGCAGCCGAGCAGCGCGGCCCCGAGCTCGCCCTCCGGCTACGCCTCCGACGCGCCCGCCGCCGGTGGCGCCGGCATGGCCAAGTCCGGCCAGACCTTCAAGCTCGGCGAGACGGCGACCGTCCCGTTCAGCTACGGCAGCAACAAGGGCGGCACCGTCGCCCTCACCGTCACCGCCATCGAGCAGGGCAACCCCTCCGACCTCGACGCCTTCAAGCTCGGCGACCAGGTCAAGGGCAAGGTTCCCTACTACATCCGCTACACGGTGAAGAACGTCGGCACCACCGACCTCTCCTACTCCTCCGTCGGCCACATCAAGGGCCTGCTCGGCGACGGCAGCGAGGCCGGCAAGCTGGCCGTCATCGGCAAGTTCGACAAGTGCCCGAACGAGTCCCTGCCGAAGGGCTTCACCAACGGCCAGACCCAGACCGGCTGTGCGGTCGCGCTGGCCCCGTCGGCCGAGACGAAGGTCTCCGCGGCCGAGTACTGGGGTGACCCGTACAACTCCCTGAGCAAGAACAAGGGCCTCGTCTGGAAGTAAGAGGCGGACGACGGCCGGGGCCCACCGGCCCCGGCAACAGCCGCACCCGAGCCCCTGCGACGGCACCCCGCCGCAGGGGCTCGCCCCGTTCCGGCGGCCGGCGCGGCCCGGCACGGCACGGGCTCTCGCCACGCACCCCGGTCGGCCAGCCCGGCGGGCCCACAACGACGGGGCCACAATGGGGCCATGCCCGAAGGAGACAGCGTCTGGCGGGCGGCGGCCCGGCTGCACGAGGCCCTCGCCGGCCGTGAGCTCACCCGCTGGGACATGCGCGTGCCCCGCCTGGCCACCACCGACCTCACCGGGCGCACCACCTTGGAGGTCGTGCCGCGCGGCAAGCACCTCCTTGCCCGGTTCGAGGGCGGCCTCACCCTCCACACCCACCTGCGCATGGACGGCGCCTGGCACGTCTTCGCCGCCGGCAGGCCCTGGCACGGCGGGCCCGTCCACGAGATCCGCGCCGTACTCGGCACCGCGGACCACACCGCCGTCGGCTACCGCCTCCCCGTCGTCGAGCTGCTGCGCACCGCCGACGAGGAGCGGGTCGTCGGCCACCTGGGCCCCGACCTCCTCGGCCCCGACTGGGACTCGGCCCGGGCCGCGGCCAACCTGCTCGCGGCCCCCGAGCGCCCCCTCGGCGAGGCCCTGCTCGACCAACGCAACCTGGCCGGCATCGGCAATGTCTACAAGTCCGAGCTCTGCTTCCTGGCCCGGGTCACCCCCTGGACCCCGGTCGGCGGCCTCCCCGACCCGGCGACGACGGCCGTCCGCCTCGCCGAGGCCGCCCGGCGCCTGCTCGCCGCCAACACCGGCGAGCGCGGGGGCCGCAACACCACCGGCAGCCCCCGCCGCGGGCAGGAGCTCTTCGTCTACGGCCGCGCCCACCGCCCGTGCCTGCGCTGCGGCACCCCCGTCCGCGAGGCCCCGCAGGACGGGCGTCCCACCTACTGGTGCCCGCACTGCCAATCCGGCCCCGTCCCTTAGTTGACGCACCGTCAGGTGCGGTCGTACGGTCCCCGCATGCCCTCACCCACCGGCGCGCCCCTGTCCGCGTACGGCCTCCACGGCCGCACCGCCCTCGTCACCGGCGCCGCGGGCGGCATCGGCCGGGCCACCGCCCTGCTCCTGGCCGCCGCGGGCGCGGCAGTCCACTGCGCCGACCGCGACGGCGCCGGTCTCGCCCGAACGGCCGAGCTGATCACCGAGGCCGGCGGACGGGCCGTGGCGCACACCCTCGACGTCACCGACCGCGGCGCGCTGAGGACCGCCGTGGCCGCCGCCGGCCCGCTCGACGTCGCCGCCGCGATCGCCGGGGTCATGCACACCGGCAGCGTCCTGGACACGACGGACGAGGACCTCGACCGCGTCCTGGACATCAACTTCAAGGGGGTCTGGCGCACCTGCCAGGAGGCCGCCCGCGCCATGATCGCCGCCGGTCGCCCCGGATCCATCGTCACCATGGCCTCCGGTGCCGTCGACGCCGCCCAACCCGGCCTGCTCTGCTACAGCGCCGCCAAGGCCGCGGTCGTCCAGCTCACCAAGACGCTCGCCACCGAGGCCGGCCCGCACGGCATCCGGGTCAACGCCGTCGCCCCGGGCTGGATCCGCACGCCGATGACCGCCCGTCACGGCCCCGAGGTCCAGGAGCGGACCGAGGCGGTGATGGTCCGTATGTCCCCGCTCGGCCGGGTCGGCGAACCCGAGGACATCGCCCGGGCCGTGCTCTACCTGGCCTCGGACGCCTCGTCGTTCATGACGGGCCAGATCCTGCGTCCCAACGGCGGGGTGTCGATGCCCTGGTAGCCGCCCGGGACGGCTCCGGCGCGCAGTGCACCGGCAACAGCCCCAGCCCCCAGCCGCCCACGGCGACCGCTCCCTCCAGCGGACCGGACTCGTCCGGCGCCAGCGCCAGCCGCAGCACGGCCCAGCACCAGAGCACGCCGGCCGCCAGTGCCAGGGGCACCAGTAATCGCCGCACGGCTGCCTCCCGGAACGTGGCCGCGATACGGACTCCGACCATCCTCCCGCATGCCCGCCGCCCCTGCACCCGGAACGGCCGGGAGCCCCGGCCGGTGCTCGACGCACCGGCCGGGGCTCCGGCCACGCTCATGCCTTCACGGCTCGCGCACTCGCGCTCAGGCGGCTACGACGTTCACCGCTTCCGCAGGTGCCTTGATGGTCACCCGCTCCGGACCACCCGCGACCGAGGTCACGGAGACCGTACCGAGCATCGGGCGTACCGGCACCGTCACCGGTTCGCTCGCCGCGGCCGACTGCGCCAGTTCCGCCAGCGACAGTTCGTCGCTGACCTCGCGCATCAACTCGGACATCCGTACGTCCAACGCGTCGCAGATCGCGGAGAGCAGCTCGGAGGACGCCTCCTTCTGCCCCCGCTCCACCTCGGAGAGATAGCCGAGAGAAACTCGGGCGGACGAGGAGACTTCGCGCAGAGTACGGCCCTGGCGCTGGCGCTGCCGACGCAGCACGTCACCCAGCAGGCGACGGAGCAGAATCATCGGTGGCTCCCTCCTCTGACCGTGTAGCCGCATCCTTCACGCCCCACCGTACCGCCTCGCGCCGCGGCCGTGCGGGGAGCGATGTCGTGTTCACTCAGGGCTGCAAACATCAAATCCCCCCGTTCTGTTCCGTATCCTGCCCCCGCACATTCTCGCGGAGTTCGCTCACGAGAAGTTCGAGCACTGTCCGTGCACTCTCCCTACGGATTTCCCCACGGGAGCCGTTCAACCTCAGTGCCACGGTTTTCTCGTCCGCCGGGCCGGCCACGGCGACGAAAACCGTGCCCACCGGCTGCCCGTCCTGCGGGTCGGGACCTGCCACCCCGGTGGTCGCAATCCCCCACGAAGCCCCCAGCGCGCGCCGCACCCCCGCCGCCATCTGCACCGCCACCTGCGCGTTCACCGCGCCCTCGGCCGCCAGCAACCCGGCGTCCACTCCCAGCACCCGGTGCTTCAGTTCGGTGGCGTACGCCGTGACCGATCCGCGGAAAGACCGGGATGCACCGGGTACGGCCGTCAGCTCCGCGGCCACCATCCCCCCGGTCAACGACTCCGCCACCGCAACCGTCTGGTCACTCTCCGCAAGCAGGCGCAGTGCCTCCGCCGCGACGGCCGCGACCCCGCCGCCCCCCGCGGCGGCCTCCGCCCCGGCGCGCACCTCGCCCCGGGCCCCTGCGGATCCCCCCGCTGCTTCCGTCACCTCGCGGCCCGCTCCGCGGCCAACCCCCTGCGCCGCAGCACCACGGCCTGGCGTACGTAGTCCAAACCGGTGACCACGGTCAGCACGACGGCGGCAGCCATCACCCAGAACCGCAGCGTCGCCAGCGGCCCGGTCAGCGCCAGCACGTACATGCCGACCGCAGTGCCCTGGAACAGCGTCTTCAGCTTCCCGCCCCGGCTGGCCGGGATCACCCCGTAGCGGATCACCCAGAACCGCATCAGCGTGATCCCGAGCTCGCGCCCGAGGATCACCCCGGTCACGATCCAGGGCAGGTCCCCCAGCCAGGACAGACAGACCAAGGCCGACCCCATGATCGCCTTGTCGGCAATGGGGTCGGCGATCTTCCCGAAGTCCGTGACCAGGTTGTACGTACGGGCCAGGTGCCCGTCGAAGATGTCCGTGATCATGGCGACGGCGAACGCGGCCCAGGCCAGCGCGCGCCACACCGGGTCGTACCCGCCGTCGGCGAGGAGTAGGAGGACGAATCCCGGCACCAGGACGAGCCGGATCATCGTCAGGATGTTGGCGATGTTCCACAGGCTGGCCTGATCGACCGCCGCAGCGCCCAGCTTCGTGCCGGGAACGGGCCGGCGGCCGGTCCCGCCCGCCGCAGATGCCGGGACTCCTGTCATCCCGCCGCCTCCTCAAGCCCCAGGGGCTCGGCCACCAGGTCCACGCCCAGCGTGCCGACCACCTTCGCGGTCACCATGCGGCCGGGTACCAGGCCCGCGCTGTCCGTGAAGACGATCTGGCCGTCGGTCTCGGGGGCCTGGTGCGCGGCGCGGCCGTAGGCGCCGTCGCCGTCCTCGTCGACCGCCTCGACGGACTCGACGAGTACTTCCAGGGTCTCCCCGAGCCGCTCCTCCGCGCGCTGCGAAGTGAGCTCCTCGGCGAGCCGCTGCATGTGGGCGAGCCGCTCGGCGATGGTGTCCTCGTCGAGCTTGTGGTCGTACGTGACGGCCTCGGTGCCCTCCTCGTCGGAGTAGCCGAAGACGCCGATGGCGTCGAGCCGCGCGTGGCTCAGGAAACGCTCCAGCTCGGCGAAGTCGGCCTCGGTCTCGCCGGGGAAGCCGACGATGAAGTTGGACCGGACGCCGGCCTGCGGGGCCTTGCCACGGATGGTGTCCAGCAGCTCCAGGAAGCGGTCGGTGTCGCCGAAGCGGCGCATGGCGCGCAGCACGTCGGGGGCGGAGTGCTGGAAGGACAGGTCGAAGTACGGCGCGACCTTGGGGGTCGAGGTCAGTACGTCGATCAGGCCGGGCCGCATCTCGGCGGGCTGGAGGTAGCTGACGCGGATGCGCTCGATGCCGTCCACGGCCGCCAGCTCTGGCAGCAGGGTCTCCAGCAGACGGATGTCGCCGAGGTCCTTGCCGTACGAGGTGTTGTTCTCGGAGACCAGCATGACCTCCTTGACGCCCTGCTCCGCGAGCCAGCGCGTCTCGCCCAGCACGTCGGAGGGGCGGCGGGAGATGAAGGAGCCGCGGAACGACGGGATGGCGCAGAAGGAACAGCGGCGGTCGCAGCCGGAGGCCAGCTTGACCGAGGCGACCGGGCTCTTGTCCAGGCGGCGGCGCAGCGGCGCGCGAGGCCCGGAGGCCGGGGCCACGCCGTCGGGGAGGTCGGCGGGGGCCTCGGCGGGCTGCTCGGCCGGCGCCTGGGCGTGGCCGGGCAGGGCCACCTCGGCCTGCTGGCGGTCGGCCGGGCTGATCGGGAGCAGCTTGCGGCGGTCGCGCGGGGTGTGGGAGGCGTGGACGCCCCCGCTGAGGATGGTCTGGAGGCGGTCGGAGATGTCGGCGTAGTCGTCGAAGCCGAGCACGCCGTCGGCCTCGGGGAGCGCCTCGGCGAGCTCCTTGCCGTAGCGCTCGGCCATGCAGCCGACGGCGACGACGGCCTGGGTGCGGCCGTGATCCTTGAGATCGTTGGCCTCCAGCAGGGCGTCTACGGAGTCCTTCTTCGCGGCTTCGACGAAGCCGCAGGTGTTGACGACGGCGACGTCCGCGTCGGCGGCGTCCTCGACGAGCTCCCAGCCATCCGCCGCCAAGCGGCCTGCGAGCTCCTCCGAGTCCACCTCGTTACGGGCGCAGCCAAGAGTGACAAGGGCGACGGTACGGCGTTCGGGCATGGGCTCAAGACTACTTTGTCCAAACACCGGCCCCGGCCCCAAGTCCCGGTAAACCAAGATCCCCGGAGTGCGGCACGGCACCCCGGGGATCCGGAATTTTGCATTCTGCGCTGCTCAGCCCGCCTGGGCCGCCCCGGGACGGGGATCGTCCTTGGTGTATGTGAGACGTTCCACCTGACCGGCCCGGAATTCTTCCTTGATCTCCTTGCCGTTCACGAACAGCGTCACCACGCCGGCGTCGCCGAGGACGAGATCGATGGATTCCTTGTCGGTGAAGGTCTTGGACTCGCCCGCAGCCAGCGTCCCGTCGAAGAGCAGCCGGCCGCTGTGATCCTTGGCCGAGATCCAGCTCTCGCCGTCGTTGGCCGTGATCGCGACCGTGACGAGGTCCTTGGGCGCGGCCGCGATGGCGCTGTCCGAGGGCTCCGGTTTCGGCGCGGCCGGGCTGGCCGGGGTCTGCGGCTGTGCGGCCGGCTTGCCCGCGGACTGCTTGGGCGCGGCCTTCGGGGCGGCGGATCCCTCCGCCAGCGGGCGGGCGTCCTTGCCGTCGCCGCCGCCGAAGGCGGTGAACCCGACGAAGCCGATCACGGCCACGATGGCGGCGACCATGGCTGCGGTCCAGTTGGGCCGCTGCCGCTCGGGGCGGATGCGCTCGGCTTCGAACATCGGCGCGGCCGGCGTGGGGGCCGGGCGACCGCCGTGTGCGGCGTCGTACGCATCGACCAGGGGTTCCGGGTCGATGCGGACGGCGCGCGCGAGCGTGCGGATGTGGCCGCGGGCGTAGACGTCGCCGCCGCAGCGCGTGAAGTCGTCAGATTCGATCGCGTGCACGATCGGGATGCGCACGCGGGTGGTGGAACTGACCTCGTCGACGGTGAGCCCGGCGGCGATCCGGGCCTTCTTCAGCGCCGTCCCGATGGACGGCTCCTCGGAAGTACGGTCGATGATGCGGTCCTCGGATCCGTCGCCGGTCGAAGTCCGCTCATCTTCGGGGGAGTTGGAGTTGCCGATGGACACGAGGGCGCCTTTCGAGCGTGTAGCCACCTGCTGGATGTCCAGTCTAGGGGGGTGAGGAAAGGGAGGAGCAACCGGAGGGGTGGACTCCGTACGCCATTCGAATGGCGCCCCGGAATCCGGCGGTGCGTCGGCGGGCCGGCCCCCGTGACGCGGCTTCGGGTGCGGTTCCGCCATCTCCCTCAACTAGACGTGGGCCCAAGGGAAACGGTTGCCCGCCAAATCATTACGGTTGGGACTCCCCGCGGATGACGGCGAGGACTCCGTCCAGCTCATCGGCCTTCACCAGCACGTCGCGCGCCTTCGAACCCTCGCTCGGGCCGACGATTCCCCGCGACTCCATGAGGTCCATGAGCCGGCCCGCCTTGGCGAAGCCCACCCGCAGCTTGCGCTGGAGCATGGAGGTCGACCCGAACTGGGTGGAGACGACCAGCTCCGCCGCCTGGCACAACAGGTCCAGGTCATCGCCGATCTCCTCGTCGATCTCCTTCTTCTGCTTCTGCCCGGTCGTGACGTCGTCCCGGAAGACGGGCGTCATCTGGTCCTTGCAGTGCTGGACGACCTTGGCGACCTCCTCCTCGGTGACGAAGGCGCCCTGGAGGCGGACCGCCTTGTTGGCGCCCATCGGCAGGAACAGGCCGTCGCCCTTGCCGATGAGCTTCTCCGCGCCCGGCTGGTCCAGGATGACCCGGCTGTCCGCGAGCGAGGAGGTGGCGAACGCGAGCCGCGAGGGCACGTTCGCCTTGATCAGGCCGGTGACGACGTCCACCGAGGGCCGCTGCGTGGCGAGCACCAGGTGGATGCCGGCCGCGCGGGCCAGCTGGGTGATCCGGACGATGGAGTCCTCCACGTCGCGCGGGGCCACCATCATCAGGTCCGCGAGCTCGTCGACGATCACCAGGAGGTACGGGTAAGGGCTGAGCTCCCGCTCGCTGCCCGGCGGCAGTTTGATCTTGCCGTCCCGGATGGCCTGGTTGAAGTCGTCGATGTGCCGGTAGCCGAAGGCCGCCAGGTCGTCGTAGCGCAGGTCCATCTCGCGGACGACCCACTGCAGGGCCTCGGCGGCCCGTTTGGGGTTGGTGATGATCGGGGTGATCAGGTGCGGGATGCCCTCGTACGCCGTCAGCTCCACCCGCTTGGGGTCCACGAGCACCATCCGGACGTCCTCCGGCGTCGCCCGGACCATGATCGAGGTGATCAGGCAGTTGATGCAGGAGGACTTGCCGGAGCCGGTGGCCCCGGCGACCAGCACGTGCGGCATCTTCGCGAGGTTGGCCATGACGTAGCCGCCCTCGACGTCCTTGCCGAGCGCCACCAGCATCGGGTGGTCGTCCTCGGCGGAGTCCGCCAGCCGCAGGACGTCGCCCAGGTTCACCATCTCGCGGTCGGTGTTCGGGATCTCGATGCCGACCGCCGACTTGCCCGGGATCGGGCTGATGATCCGCACGTCCGGGCTGGCCACCGCGTACGCGATGTTCTTGGTCAGCGCGGTGATCCGCTCCACCTTGACCGCCGCGCCGAGGGTGACCTCGTACCGGGTGACCGTCGGGCCGCGGGTGAAACCGGTGACGTCCGCATCGACCTTGAACTCGGTGAAGACGTTGCGCAGCGAGTCGACGACGGCGTCGTTGGCGGCGCTGCGCGTCTTGCCCGGGCCGCCGCGCTCCAGCAGGTCCAGCGAGGGCAGGGCGTACGTGATGTCCCCGCGCAGCTGGAGCTGCTCCGCGCGCGGCGGCAGCGGCTGCGGATCCGGCGGCGCCTTGGTCAGGTCCGGCACCGACAGCGTCCCCGAAGCCGCGGCGGTGGTGTCGTGCGGGGCCCCGGCCCGCTCGGCAGCGGAGGGGGCGGCGGACGCGGCCGCCGGGGCGGGGGTTCGACGGCCGGCGTCCGGACCGGCGGCCGGGTCGACGTCCGCGGTCCGCCCGGAGCGGGCCGGCGGCACCGGGGTGGTGGTCTCCGCTCCCTCGTGCGTGCCGGAGATGCCCCGGGTGAGGTCGGCGACCAGCGGGGAGGGCGGCATTCCGCCCAGCACGACGCCTTCGAAGGACGCAGCGGCGGCCGCGGCCACGTCGACGGCGTCCATCTCCCGTTCCTCAGCCGGCCGGACCGGGGTCCTGCGCGGCCGGCGCCGGCGGGTGAGCGCCTCCTCCTCCGCGGCGTCCACGGGGTCGGACCCGGTGGCCCGGCCGCTGCGGGCCCTCCACTGCTCGGGGTCGTGCCGGCCCGGCCGGCCGGCGGCCCCGTCCTGCCCGTACTCCGCGTCCTCCTCGTCGTACGGGCTCGGCTCGATGATCCCCAGCCGGATGCCGAGCCGGCGCAACCGCCGCGGGATCGCGTTGACCGGCGTCGCGGTGACCACCAGCAGCCCGAAGACCGTGAGCAGCACCAGCATCGGCACGGCCAGCGGCGCCCCCATCGTGAAGATCAGCGGCTTGGAGGCGGCCCAGCCGACGAGCCCGCCCGCGTTCTGCATGGCCGTGGTGCCCTCGTCCCGGCCGGGCGCCCCGCAGGCGATGTGCACGAGGCCGAGCACACCGACGGCGAGCGCGGACAGACCGATGCCGATGCGGCCGTTGGCGTCGGGCTGGTCGGGGTGGCGGATGAAACGCACCGCCATGATGCCGAGGATGATCGGCACGAGCAGGTCGAGGCGCCCGAAGGCCCCGGTGACCAGCATGGTGACCAGGTCCCCGACGGGCCCGCTCAGATTGGACCAGGTACCGGCGGCGACGATCAGTGCGAGGGCGAGCAGCAGCAGCGCGACACCGTCCTTGCGGTGTGCGGGATCGAGGTTCCGGGCCCCCTGCCCGATCCCCCGGAACACCGCGCCGACCGCATGGGCGCAGCCCAGCCACAGGGCCCGCACCAGTCGCACCACGCCCCCGGTCGGGGAGGGCGCTGGCTTGGGCGGCGCCTTCCGGGCGGCAGGCCGCTTGGCCGCCGTCTTCTTGGCGGCGGGCTTGCGCGCGGGAGCCGCCTTCTTCGCCGGCGCCGCCGTACGGCCGGTACGGCCCTTCGCGGTGCCCGCGTTGCTCTGGGAACCCTTGCCGGACGTACGTGAGGCCATGGGGCCGAGGTTACCGGTGCGCGCGCCGGTGGACACGCGTGCCCACCTCTTCACTCTTTCGTGTCGGCCGCATCGGCAGCTGTTTGACGCACCACCAGATCTGACGTGACGCCAGTCCGGCCCGAACGGGCCCGGCCGGGCCCCGGGGGCCGGGCGGCGGCCCGCGGAGGTCCGCTCAGTTCTGCGCGGGCAACACCGGCGCCGCCCCGCCGGCCCCGGGCTCCAGCGCGTCCAGCGCCCGACGCAGCCCCGTGAGTTTGCGCTCCAGGTGCGCCGCCGTCGCCACCACCGCCGCGTCGGCGGCGTCCTCCCCGAGCTGCTTGGACAGGGCCTCCGCCTGCTCCTCGACCGCCGCCAGCCGCGCGGAGAGCTCGGCCAGCAGCCCGGCCGTCTCCTTGCCTGCGTCGCCGCCCGCACCGTTGCCCTCCAGCTGGAGGCGCAGCAGGGCCGCCTGCTCCCGCAGCTTGCAGTTCTTGGTGTACAGCTCCACGAACACAGAGACCTTGGCCCGCAGCACCCACGGGTCGAAGGGCTTGGAGATGTAGTCCACCGCGCCCGCCGCGTAGCCGCGGAAGGTGTGGTGCGGACCGTGGTTGATCGCGGTGAGGAAGATGATCGGAATGTCCCGGGTCCGCTCCCGCCGCTTGATGTGCGCGGCCGTCTCGAACCCGTCCATCCCGGGCATCTGCACATCCAGCAGGATGACCGCGAAATCGTCCGTCAGCAGCGCCTTGAGCGCTTCCTCCCCCGACGACGCCCGGACCAGTGTCTGATCGAGCGCGGAGAGGATGGCCTCCAACGCCAGCAGATTCTCCGGCCGGTCGTCGACCAGGAGGATCTTGGCCTTCTGCACCATGCCCTGTCCTCCTCGCCCCGGCATGGGGCCTCCCCGGCTCCTGGCACCGGCCTGTACGCCGGGCCCCGCCCCAGAGGACGGCATCCTTGCGCCGCCCGTCCTTGTGCCGGTCATCGTAGCCCCAGTCCCGAGATCGCCACACCCTGTCACCAAGATGTCACTGTGCACGAAGCGGAAACGGTGCGGGGGAGCTGAAGGTTCCCCGTCCTGTGCCCTCCCACACCGGTTTCGCCACAGTCAGTCAGCAATTGGTACCGGAACGATCGGCCGCCGGTCACTTGGCGCGCATCCACTGCTCCATCACCGAGAGCAGGTAGTCCGGGTCGACCGGCTTGGTGACGTAGTCCGACGCACCGGAGTCGATCGCCTTCTCCCGATCCCCCTTCATCGCCTTCGCCGTCAGCGCGATGATCGGCAGCCCCGCGAACTGCGGCATCCGCCGGATCGCCGCCGTCGTCGCGTACCCGTCCATCTCCGGCATCATGATGTCCATCAGCACGACCGCCACGTCGTCGTGCTGCTCCAACACCTCGATGCCCTCCCGACCGTTCTCCGCGTACAGCACCGCCAGCCCGTGCTGCTCCAGCACGCTGGTCAGTGCGAAGACGTTCCGCACGTCGTCGTCCACGATGAGCACCCGCTCCCCGTGGAAGTCGTACGTCCGCGGCACCGCCGCAAGCTCCTCCTCCGGACTGCACCAGCCGTCCTCCGGCCCCACCGCGTTGGGCTGACCCGGCACGGCCGTCCGCGGCTCCGGGGCGACCGGCGCCTTGCGGCGGCGCCGGAAGAGCGCGGCGCCGCCATGCCCCTGACCGGCCGGACCGGAACCCGACTGTCCGGACCACACCGGCTGCGGCTGTGACTGCGGCACCTGGTGCTGCACCGGCCCGTGCGCCACGACCACCGGCGCCGGCGGCAGCGGCCGCGCGGGCACCACCCCGTCGACCGGCCTGTGGTAGCCGTCCGCCCGGCCGCCGCCCGGCTGCGGCGACGCGTACCCCTGCGGCGGCAGCTCGCTCGGGTGCAGCGGCAGGTACAGCGTGAAGGTGGACCCGCGGCCCGGCTCGCTCGCCGCGTGGATCTCACCACCCAGCAGCCGGGCGATCTCCCGACTGATGGACAGCCCGAGCCCCGTGCCGCCGTACTTCCGGCTCGTCGTCCCGTCCGCCTGCTTGAACGCCTCGAAGATGACCAGCATCTTGCTCGCCGCGATCCCGATGCCGGTGTCCGTGACCGAGAACGCGATCAGGTCCGCGTCCGCGTCCCGCAGCGAACCCGCCTCCAGCAGCTGCTCGCGGATGGCCGCCGGCACATCGGACCCGGCCGGGCGGATCACCAGCTCCACCGCCCCCGTATCGGTGAACTTCACCGCATTCGACAGCAGGTTGCGCAGCACCTGCAACAGCCGCTGCTCGTCGGTGTGCAGGGTCGCCGGCAGCTCCGGGGACACCCGCACCGAGAAGTCCAGGCCCTTCTCCGCGGTCAGCGGCCGGAACGTGGCCTCCACGTAGTCGACCAGCTGCACCAGTGCGATCCGGGTCGGGGAAACGTCCATCTTCCCGGCCTCGACCTTCGACAGGTCCAGGATGTCGTTGATCAGCTGCAGCAGGTCCGAGCCCGCCCCGTGGATGGTCTCGGCGAACTCCACCTGCTTCGGCGACAGGTTCGCGTCCGCGTTGTCGGCGAGCAGCTTGGCCAGGATCAGCAGCGAGTTCAGCGGCGTGCGCAGCTCGTGCGACATGTTCGCCAGGAACTCGCTCTTGTAGCGCATCGAGACCGCCAGCTGCTCGGCACGCTCCTCCAAGACCTGCCGGGCCTCCTCGATCTCGGTGTTCTTCACCTCGATGTCCCGGTTCTGCTGGGCGAGCAGCTCCGCCTTCTCCTCCAGCTCCGCGTTGGCCGCCTGGAGCGCCTTCTGCCGGTTCTCCAGCTCGTCGGAGCGCTCGCGCAGCTGCTCGGTCATCTCCTGCGACTGCTTGAGCAGCATCTCCGTCTTGGAGTTGACGCTGATCGTGTTGACGCTCGTACCGATCATCTCGGCGATCTGGCTGAGGAAGTCCTTCTGGATCTGCGCGAACGGCTGGAAGGACGCCAGCTCGATGACGCCGAGCACCTTCCCCTCGAACAGCACCGGCAACACGATCACCTGCGCCGGCGGCGCCTCACCGAGACCCGAGGAGATCTTCAGGTAGCCGGGCGGGGTGTTCTCGACCAGGATCGTCCGCTTCTCCTCGGCGACGGTCCCGATCAGCCCCTCCCCCGGCCGGAACATGGTCGGCATCTGGCCGCCCGCGTACCCGTAGCTCCCGCGCATCCGCAGCTCGTACGAGCCGTCGGGGCCCCCGTCGGTCCCGATCTCGGTGATCCCGCCGGACGGCACCGCCAGGAAGAACGCCCCGTGCTGCGCCGAGACCACCGGGGTCAGCTCACTCATGATCAGCGAGGCCACGTCGTCCAGGTCCCGGCGGCCCTGCATCAGCGCCGAGATCCGGGCGAGGTTGCTCTTGAGCCAGTCCTGCTCCTCGTTGGCCAAGGTGGTGTCGCGCAGGTTCGCGATCATCGTGTTGATGTTGTCCTGGAGGACCTGGATCTCGCCCGCGGCGTCCACGTCGATCTTCAGGTTGAGATCGCCGCGGGTCACCGCCGTGGCCACCGCGGCGATCGCACGCACCTGCCGCGTCAGGTTCCCGGCCATCTCGTTCACCGACTCGGTCAGGTCCCGCCACGTACCGTCGACGTCCCGCACTCGGGCCTGGCCTCCCAGGATGCCCTCGGTGCCCACCTCCCGGGCCACCCGCGTGACCTGGTCCGCGAACGAGGACAGCTGGTCGACCATCGTGTTGATCGTGGTCTTCAGCTCCAGGATCTCGCCGCGCGCATCGATGTCGATCTTCTTGGTCATGTCGCCCTTGGCGATGGCCGTCGTGACCATGGCGATCTGCCGCACCTGGCCGGTGAGGTTGGACGCCATGAAGTTCACCGAGTCCGTGAGGTCCTTCCACGTCCCGGACACGCCCGGCACATGGGCCTGTCCCCCCAGCCGGCCCTCCGTGCCCACCTCGCGGGCCACCCGGGTCACCTCGTCCGCGAACGACGACAGCGTCTTCACCATCGTGTTGACCGTGTCGGCGAGCTGCGCGACCTCGCCGCGCGCCTCCACCGTGACCTTCTTCGTCAGGTCGCCGTTCGCGACCGCCGCCGAGACCTGGGAGATGTTGCGCACCTGCGAGGTGAGGTTGTTCGCCATCAGGTTGACGTTGTCGGTGAGGTCCTTCCAGATGCCCGTCACCCCGCGCACCCGGGCCTGACCGCCCAGGATGCCCTCGGACCCCACCTCGCGGGCCACCCGGGTCACCTGCTCCGCGAACGACGACAGCTGGTCCACCATCGTGTTGACGGTCGTGACCAGCTCCAGGATCTCGCCCTTGGCGTCCACGGTGATCTTCTTGGAGAGGTCACCCGTCGCGACCGCGGTGGTCACCTCGGCGATGTTGCGCACCTGCGAGGTCAGGTTGTTCGCCATGAAGTTGACGGACTGCGTGAGGTCCTTCCAGGTGCCGGAGACCCCCTTCACCTCCGCCTGGCCGCCCAGGATCCCCTCCGTGCCCACCTCGCGGGCCACCCGCGTGACCTGCTCCGCGAAGTTCGACAGCTGGTCCACCATCGTGTTGATGGTGTTCTTCAGCTCCAGGATCTCGCCGCGCGCATCCACGTCGATCTTCTGCGACAGGTCGCCGCGCGCCACCGCCGTCGCGACCTGCGCGATGTTGCGGACCTGCGAGGTCAGGTTCCCGGCCATGCCGTTCACCGAGTCCGTGAGGTCCCGCCACACACCGGCCACCCCGGGCACCTGCGCCTGGCCGCCGAGCCGGCCCTCCGTGCCCACGTCCCGGGCCACCCGGGTCACCTGCTCCGCGAAGGCCGACAGCTGGTCCACCATCGTGTTGATGGTGTTCTTCAGCTCCAGGATCTCGCCGCGCGCATCCACGTCGATCTTCTGCGACAGGTCGCCGCGCG
>NZ_JBHWJJ010000078.1:31049-36511 GCF_042732005.1 Streptomyces sp. NPDC059851
CGCCACCGCCGTGGTCACCTGGGCGATCTGGCGCACTTGGGAGGTCAGGTTCCCGGCCATGAAGTTGACCGAGTCGGTGAGCTCCTTCCAGGTGCCGGACACCCCCTCCACCCGCGCCTGACCGCCCAGCCGGCCCTCCGTGCCCACGTCCCGCGCCATCCGCGTGACCTGATCGGCGAACGAGGACAGCTGGTCCACCATCGTGTTCACGGTGTTCTTCAGCTGGAGCATCTCGCCGGAGACGTCCACGGTGACCTTCTGCGACAGGTCGCCGTTGGCCACCGCCGTCGTCACCTGCGCGATGTTGCGGACCTGGCCCGTCAGGTTGCGGAAGGCGGTGTTCACCGAGTCGGTGAGGTCCTTCCACGTACCGGCCGCCCCCGGCACCTGCGCCTGTCCGCCCAGCTCGCCCTCGACGCCCACCTCGCGGGCCACCCGGGTCACTTCCGCACCGAAGGACTGCAGCTGGTCCACCATCGTGTTGACGGTGTTCTTCAGCTCCAGCATCTCGCCGGCCACGTCGACCGTGACCTTCTGCGACAGGTCGCCGTTGGCCACCGCCGTCGTCACCTGCGCGATGTCGCGCACCTGTGTGGTCAGGTTGCGGAAGACCGTGTTCACCGAATCGGTGAGGTCCTTCCACGTACCCGCCGCCCCCGGCACCTGCGCCTGTCCGCCCAGCAGCCCCTTGGCGCCGACCTCGCTCGCCACCCGGGTGACCTCGTCCGCGAACGTCCGCAGGGTCTCGGTCATCTGATTGATCGTTTCGGCCAGCTGCGCCACCTCGCCGCGCGCGCTGACCCGTACCTTCTGCGACAGGTCACCGTTCGCGACGGCCGTCGTGACCTGCGCGATCCCCCGCACCTGGGCCGTCAGGTTGCCCGCCATCGTGTTGACGGAGTCGGTGAGGTCCTTCCACACCCCCGCGACGCCGGGCACTTGCGCCTGGCCGCCGAGCTCGCCCTCCGTACCCACCTCGCGGGCGACCCTCGTCACCTCCGAGGAGAACGAGGACAGCTGGTCCACCATCGTGTTGACGGTGTTCTTCAGCTGCAGCATCTCGCCGGCCACGTGCACCGTGACCTTGCGCGACAGATCGCCCTTCGCCACCGCCGTGGTCACCAGCGCGATGTCACGCACCTGAGCGGTGAGCCGGTACGCCATGGTGTTGACGGAGTCGGTCAGATCCTTCCACGAACCCGACATTCCGCGCACTTGGGCCTGGCCGCCGAGCTTCCCCTCGGTCCCCACCTCCAGCGCCACGCGCGTCACTTCGTCCGTGAACGCCGACAGCTGGTCGACCAGGTTGTTGACGGTGCGCCCGACCTTCAGGAACTCCCCGCGCAGCGGATGCCCCGTCCCGTCGGCCGACAGCGTCCGCAGGTCCATCCGCTGGTCCAGGTCGCCCTCCGCGACCGCGGACAGCACCCTGCCCACCTCGGACACCGGCCGGGCGAGATCGTCCACCAGCTGGTTCGAGGCGTCGATCGCAGCCGCCCAGGAGCCCTCGCAGGCACCCGTTTCCAGCCGCTCGCTCAGCTTGCCCTCGCGGCCCACCGTCCGCCGGACCCGGGACAGCTCACCCGTCAGGTGCAGGTTGCGGTCGGCGACTTCGTTGTAGACGGCGGCGATCTCCGCCATCACCCCGTCGCCCGACACCGTCAGCCGCTTGCGGAAGTTCCCGTCCCGCATCGACACCAGGGCCGTGAGCAGCCGGTTCAGGGCGGCGGTATCGACTTCCGTCGTTCCGTTCCGGCGCGGACGCCCGCCCTTCGCGCGCGTACCCGTACGCCGCACCGCTGCGCCAGACTCCACCGTGTCCCTCCCGAAAGGGTCGACCCTGTTCCACCGGCACCCGGCCAGTCACCCGCCCGGCTACCCGATCCTGCCCAGTGTTTCACCCTGGCCGAACCAGGCCATAACACTTCGGCACCATCGCACACCGCCCGCACCCCGCGGGGGGAATCCCCGACGACGGCACCATGGCGGGCGCGAAGGTAAGTAACCTGGCCTCCGATGTCCCACCGCGTCGAAGGAGACTTGTGATCACGGCTCGGGCGGCTGCCAGCTTCGACCCCCAAGGGCGCTCGGTCGCCACCGCCCGGGTGTTCGTCCGCGACACCCTGCAGGGCTGGGGCTTCGCCGACATCGTCGACGACGCCGTCGTGCTCACCAGCGAACTCGTCACGAACGCCGTGGTCCACGCCGGCACCCGGGCCGAAGTCCTCTGCCTGCGCACCGAGGACGGTGTACGGGTCGAGGTCGCCGACCGCTACCCCGAGCGCGAACTCCCCCTGCGGTACCCCGGCGAGCGCCCGTACGCCGACCCCGACCGCGAGAACGGCCGCGGCCTCATGCTCTGCGCCGCCCTCGCCACCCGCTGGGGCGTCGAGTACACGGCCACCCACAAGCACGTGTGGTTCCGCCTCGACCTGCCTGACCGTCCGGTCGGTACCCGCTCCGCCGGACCCGTCGTCCCCGACCGCCTGCTGCCCCTCGCGGACAGCCGCGTCCGCGTCGCCGTCGTCCAGATCGATTCCGCGGACTGCATCTCCGCCTGGAACGAGGACGCCGAGCACGTCTTCGGCCATCCCGCCGGGAAGGCCCTCGGCCGCCCGCTCGCCGAGCTCGCCGCCTGGCCGCAGACGCCCGGCACCGGCACCGGCATCGCCGAGGCCCTGCGGCTGTCCCGCTGGGAGGGCAGCTACGGCATCCGTGGCGCCGACGGCCGCGTCATCCCCGTGTACGCCTCCCACCTGCGGGTCCGCGATGCGCACGGGGAGCCGTCCACCGTCTGCCTCCTCGTCCACGACGACGAGCGCGCCCTGCTCCAGACCCCTGTCCGAGCACCGGTCTCCGAGGGCCTGCCACTGGTCGAGCCCCGTGCCGCGGACCCCTTCGAGGTGTTCATCGGCTCCCCCGCCCCGGACGACCTCGACAGCCTCCTCCAGCGGACCGTCGAACGCGCCCGCGACATGCTCGACGCCGATGCCGCCTTCCTGCTGCTCGCCACGGACGACGAGACGGAACTGGAGGTGCGCGCCACCACGGGACTGCCCTCCACCCGCCAGCGGTTCGCCCGCGTCCCCGTCGAGGCCGGCACCAACCGCTACGGCTCGGCCCGCATGCCCGCCGTCCACGACGACCTGACCGCCGTCCCCGGAGCAGTCCCCCTGCTCGACGCCACCGGCATGCGTTCGGTGGTCACCGTCCCCCTCAAGGTCGAGGGCCGGCTCACGGGCTCCCTGGGAGTGGCCGCCGAGAACCCGGGCCGCTACTCCAACGCGGAGGCGCTGCGCCTGCAGTTCGCCGCCGACCGGATCGCCCTGGCCGTCGAGTCGGCCCGCCTCGGCGAGCTGGAGCGGCTGCGCCGCGGCTCCCTCTCCTTCCTCGTGGAGGCATCGGACCTCCTCGCCGGCACCCTCGACCGGGACCAGACCCTGGCGCTCATGGCCCAGATGACGGTGCCCACCCTGGCCACCTGGTGCGCCGTGTACACGATCGCCGACCAGTCCTCCGACCCGTACCTCTCCTACGTCCTGCACGAGGACGAGGACCGCATCGACGGCCTCAGGGCCCTCCTCTCCCGGGTGAGCCCGCCGGAGCCGGTCCGCGAGGCCGGCGCCCGCACCTGGCACGAGGCGTCCGCAGCCGTCGGCGGCGAGACCGTGGTCCTCCCGCTGCTGGCCCGCAACCGGGTGATCGGCATGCTGACCCTCGGCAGGCCCTCCGAGGAGCACTTCCGTCAGGAGATCCTCGAACTCGCCGACGACCTCTCCCGCCGCGCCGCCCTCGCCCTGGACAACGCACGCCTGTACTCCGAGCGCACCGCGATCAGCCGTTCCCTGCAGCGCAGCCTGCTCCCGCCGGGCTCCCCCGCGATCCCCGGCATGGAGGTCGAGGTGATCTACCGGGCCGCCGGCGAGGGCAACGAGGTGGGCGGCGACTTCTACGACGTCTTCCCGATCCGCGACGGCGCGTACGGCTTCGCGATCGGCGACGTGTGCGGCACCGGCCCCGAGGCCGCCGCCGTCACCGGTCTGGCCCGGCACGCCCTGCGCCTGCTGGCCCGCGAGGGGCTGGGCGGTCCCGCGGTCCTGGAGCGCCTCAACGCGGCCATCCTCGACGAGGGCGCGCGCAGCCGCTTCCTCACCCTCCTGTACGGCGAGCTCCACCCCCAGCAGGACGGCGGCGCCCTGATGAAGGTCGTCTGCGCCGGCCATCCGCTCCCCCTGCGCCTGCGTCCGGACGGCCGGGTGGTCCCCGCCGCGGACCCGCAGCCCCTGCTGGGTGTCCTGGACGACTTGGACCTGTACGAGCAGACGCTCACTCTCGACCCCGGCGATGTCCTGCTGTGCGTCACCGACGGAGTGACCGAGCGCCGAGAGGGCAGCCGCATGCTCGGCGACGACGGCTTGACCGAGGTCCTCGCGGCCTGCACCGGTCTGACCGCCGGCGCGGTCGCGGCCCGCGTCCTGCGCGCGGTGGAACGCTTCGCGGCCGATCCCGCCTCGGACGACATGGCCATCTTGGCCTTCCGCGTTCCGGAACAGCGCACGGGCGACTAGCGGGAACGTGCGTCTGCGGTGGTCACTCCGGAGACGTCGGCAGGACGTGGCGGGTGGCGGAGCGCAGTGCGAAGGCCATCACGAGTTCAAACGCGCCGAGCAGGACGAGCCACAGCCCGAGCAGCCGTGTCAGGGCGACCGCGGATTCCACGGGGAAGCAGAGCACGACGATGCCGGCGACGGCGCCGAGTGCGCCCAGGCCGAAGAGCGGGCCCCGGTGCAGGAGCCAGCGGTCGGCGATGGCGACGTAGGCCGTGAGCACCCCGGACAGCAACCAGAGCAGCCCGACGACCAGGGACAGTGCACCGATCGTCTGCATCGGGTGCCGCAGGACCAGGACGCCCGCCAGGAGCGACAGGAGGGCGATCAGGACGCCCGCCAGTCTGCCGCCCCCCTCGCTGCTGTGCGAGAAGGCCCTGACGAAGCGGAAGCCGCCCGCTACGAGGAACTGCAGACCGAGGATGACGGCCAGGACGTGCAGGGTCTCGTCGGGCCAGACCAGGACGAGGATGCCCGGGACCAGGGTCGCCAGGGCGAACCCGAGTGCCCAGTGCCATGAGCCGCCGAGCTGCTTGAGGACGAGCTCGGGGTCGTGCGGCCGGTGCTGCGGTACCGCGCCGGAAGGTACGGTCATCACGCACCCCAGGCTACGCCCGGGATGTGGCCTGCGCACGGGCGGAAAAACAAAAAGGCCCCCGCCAGTGGCGGGGGCCTTTTCGATGGAGCCCTTTAACGGAATCGAACCGTTGACCTTCTCCTTACCATGGAGACGCTCTACCGACTGAGCTAAAAGGGCGGGTTGTTCGGCGGCGTCCTACTCTCCCACAGGGTCCCCCCTGCAGTACCATCGGCGCTGAAAGGCTTAGCTTCCGGGTTCGGAATGTAACCGGGCGT
>NZ_JBHWJJ010000079.1:0-36104 GCF_042732005.1 Streptomyces sp. NPDC059851
CTGGGGGGGGGGCGTGGTGGGGGGCGGGGTGGGGGGTGGGTGTCCTTTACGGGCCGGTTGCTGTTGTGGCGGCGCCGGCGCGCCCCACCACCCTGGGGCGATCTGGTCCCGCCGGGTCAGGCGATCGAGAACGTGACGACCGTCCGGTAGGTGTCGGCGAACATGAACGGCGGGAGCTGGATCATCCCCGCGCCGCCGACGGCGAACTCACCGCCGGTCAGCTCGTCCCCGCCGGCCGCCTGCGAGGCCACCTTCACCGGCGTGTCCGTGATCGCGCCCGGCGCGCCCGCGGTGCAGGTGCTCGGACTGTCGGGGTTCGTCACGGTGCAGGACGGCTGGATGCCGAGCTGCGCCTTCGCCATCGAGTGGCCGGTCGTCTGGTTCAGGAACGGCGTACGGGTCGCGGTCACGTCCCAGCCGAGCGTGCCGCCGCGGAAGTCCTGCACGGCTGCGGCGTTGAAGACGCCGACGACGGACTGGGGCTTGCCGTTGATCGTCACGGAGGGGAAGGAGACCGCCGGCTGCCCGCCCTCGGGGCCGAGCGCGAGCGGGCCGGGCAGGACCTCGATGTCGATCGGGTTCTTCACGCCCGCCTGCTCCTCCAGGAACACGAAGGACTTGTACGGCGCGACCGAGCCGTCGATCCTGATGGCGTCGGCCTTCTTGGTCACGGTGACGGTGCAGGTCGCCGCGCCCGACGCGTCCGCCGTACCGGTGCCGGTGTCACCGGTTGCCGCGCCCGCCAGCAGCGCGGAGCAGGTGACCGGGCCGGCCGGGAAGTTGGCGCCGTTCACGACGACCGCGGTGCCCGCCTTGCCGCTGTTCGGCGTCAGCCTGGTCGTGACCGGGTCCTTGGGAAGGGCCTCGACGGCGACCGAGCCGAGGGAGGCGCTCGGCCGGGGTGCCGGGGTGCAGGTCGTGGTGAAGACCGAGCCGCTGAGGTCCGCGTCGGTGACGGCCAGGTCGAGCTTGACGTCGACCGAGGTGCCCTCGGTGCCGTCGGGGATCCGGATGGTTCCGGAGAACGGCTTCGGGTCGAGCGGGGTGCCGGCCACGACGCTGACGGTCTCGGGCGGACTGGTGACCACCTGCGTGGTACCCCCGACCTTCAGGGTGATCTTGGTGGTGTTCACCGTCGTCACGGAGAAGCCCGGGATCAGCGGGCTCGCACCCGGGTCGATGGTGAGGGGCACGACGTCGCCGGCCTTGGCGGTGTCGGGCAGGGTGACCGTGTAGTTCTGGGTGCCCGAGCCGTCCGGCTGCGGAGCAGGGGCGTCGCAGTTCTCGAACACGGGGGTGGTCGTGGTCGCCGCCTGCGCCGCGCCGGTCAGGCCCACCACGCCGCCCGTCAGCGCCAGGGACAGCGCGCCCACCCCGGCCAGCACTCTCCGTCGGAACGTTGTTCTCACTGGGTCGCGACTCCTTCGTCAGACGAACCCCTCCCCCCACCCGCTGTGGGGAGGAGGCCGAGCCGGTGCGGTGGCCGACATTGACGCGTCGCGGTCATGAGAAGTCAATGGCTTCCTTTCGTCCGAAACACACAGGAATTGATGTCCCATCAGGTCCGGTGTGGTGCCGTCCTGCCCGCGGCGGCTCCCGCGGCGGCTCTCACCCGGCCGCCGGGACGTTCAGCAGCAGGTCGGACGTGCCAACAGGGGCTCCGGTGATCCGTCCGCGCACGGCGCCCCGCAGCAGGGCGTCGGACACCGCGGCCGGAGTCTTCTTCTTGCCGCCCGCGAGCCCTTCCGCGAGGAGCAGCGCGGCGACACCGGCCACGTGGGGGGCGGCCATGGAGGTGCCGGAGGCACGGGCGAGCGCGGTGGCGGAGCCCTTCCAGGCGGAGACCACGGACACGCCGGGCGCGGAGAGGTCCACGCAGGAGCCGTAGTCGGAGAACGGGGCCCACCGGTCGGCGGAGTCGGTCGCCCCCACGGTCAGCGCGGCGGGCGCACCCGACGGGGAGCCGGCGCAGGCGTTCGCGGCGGAGTTCCCGGCGGCCGCGGTGAAGGTGATCCCGGCGGACACCGCCCGGGCGACGGCCGCGTCGAGGGCGTAGCTGCGGGTGCCGCCCATGCTCATGTTGGCGACCGCGGGAGTTGACGGGGCCTTCGCCGCATCCTTCACCAACCACTCCAGACCGCCGAGGATGGCCGACAGCGTCGCGGCTCCGCGGCAGTCCGCGACCTTCACCGAGACCAGCGAGACTTCCTTCGCGACCCCGTACACCGAGCCGCCCAACGTCCCCGCGACATGGGTGCCATGGCCGTTGCAGTCGGCCGCCCCCTCCAGGAAGACCCCGTTGTAGCCGGCCCGGGCCCGGCCCCCGAACTCCTCGTGGAGCGTGTTGATCCCGCTGTCCACGACGTACGCGGTGACGCCCCGGCCCGCCGAGCGGTACGTGTACGAGCCGTCCAGCGGCAGGTCCCGCTGGTCGATCCGGTCCAGCGGCCAGGGCGCCGGACTCTGCGCCCCGCTGATCCGGAACTCGGCGTCCGGTTCCACTGAGGCCACCCGGGAATCGGCCGCCAGGGCTGCGGCCCGCGCGGCGGTGGTGCGCACGGCGAAGCCGCTGAGCGCGGTGTCGTAGACGGCTCCGACCTCGTCGCCGGCGTCCGCGGCCTCGGCCGCCAGGGCGCGGGCGGCCGGCGCGCGCGGGGTGCTGTCCTTCAGGACCACGACGTAGGCGGCGGTGGAACCTGCACGGGTGGCGGAGGCGGCTGCGGCTGCGGCTGCGGCGGGGGCTGCGGGGTGCGGGGGCAGGGCGGTGGCCGCTGCCAGCAGGGCGACGGCCGGGAGCAGGGCGGTGAATGCGGTCATGCGCCGATGCTCGGCCCGGCGGGGTCCGGGCGCGCGGAGGGTGCTCCGACTGGCGGCACGACACGCCGCCGGGGGAGTCAGCCCGACAGGGGCCAGCCGCGCACGGCGCACACGCCCTCGTCGCGGCCGCCGGCGGCGGAGTAGGTGGCCAGGGCGGCCTCGTTGTCGGTGTCGACCCCCGCCCACATGCCGTAGCAGCCGCGCGCCCGGGCCTCGTCGGCGAGTGCCTCGGTCAGGGCCCGGCCGATGCCCCGCCGCCGGTAGCCCTCGTCGACGGAGAGCTCGTACAGGCACATCTCGGTGCCCTTGTCCGGGTGGCTCATCTCGACCCCGGTGACCATGCCGGCGGGCACGTCGTCGACGTAGGCGATCAGCATCAGGTGTCCCGGCGCGGAGAGGAAGCGCTCGGACCGGTCCAGGCGGACGGGGCCGTCGAAGAGGCCCTCCGCGGCCTGGAGTTCGGCGACGGTGCGCGCGGGGCGGATGTCCATGGCGGTCACGATAAACGGCCTGTACGGGGAACGGGGCCGTTCGCACCGCCCGCGGCGTGGCGTGGCACCGCCGGGGCGTGGCGGCGCGGCGTGGCGGCCCTCCGGCCCCGGGCACGACGGGCCGGTCGGCAGCACCCCGGGGCGGGGCGGCCTCAGACGGGTGCCCGGACGGCGAGGGCCGCCGCGTACCCGTCCGGGGCGGAGAGGTCCGTCAGGTGCCAGCCCGCGACCTCCGCCGGGGCGGGGCCGCTGCCCACGTACGGCTCGGCCACCCCCAGGGCCAACCCGGTGCCCATGCCCTTGAGGCAGGCCTCCTTGCGGGCCCACAGCCGGGCCAGCAGCATCCGCCGGTCCGCCTCGGGCGCGGCCGTCAGCTCCGCGGTCTCCGCCGGGTGCAGTGTGCCCATCACGTCCGCCACCGCCTCGGCGGTCGGGTACCCCTCCACGTCGACGCCGACGGGCATCGCCGCGAAGGCCAGGAACGCCAGGTCGTCGCTGTGCGAGAGCGAGAACTGCACGCCGCCGCCCGCCACCGCCGGCCGGCCGTGCGGGGCGCCGCAGCACGGGCACTCCTCCCGGACCAGGGTCACCTTGTCCGGCGCCAGCCCCAGGTAGCCGCCGAGCAGCACCCGCAGCCCGACGTGCGAGGCGAGGTAGCGCCGCCGGTCGGCGGGCCGCACGAACCGGCTGCTCCGGTCCCGTTCCCCCTCGTCCAGGAGGGACAGCGCCTCCTCGACGTCGTGACCCCCGACCACGTCGAGGGTGGTGTCGAGGGACCACACCGCCACGGCCGCCCCCTCAGGCGCCCCGCCGGTGCGCGGCGCATCCCCGCCGAGCCGTTGCACGTACGTACTCACCTGACGAGGGTAGACGAGGCGCGCGCCGCCCCGGTTAGGGTCGTCCCTTCCGACGATCAAGGGAGCACAGGGTGCGAAGTGCCGCCGTCACACCGGAAGATGACCGGATCCGCTGGGTCGAACTGCCCGGGGCCGACCCTGCCCGGGTGTACGTGCACGGGCTCGGGGCGACCTCGCCCGCCTACTTCGCGGCGAGCGCCGTCCACCCGCTGCTGGCCGGGCGGCGCTCCCTGCTGGTCGACCTGCTCGGGCACGGCCACAGCGACCGCCCCGAGCACTTCCCGTACACCCTCGAAGCGCACGCCGACGCCCTCGCCGCCGCCCTAGACGCGGCCGGTGTCGCCGACGCCGAGCTGATCGCCCACAGCATGGGCGGGGCCGTGGCGATCGTGCTGGCCCACCGACACCCCCGCCTGGTCTCCCGGCTGGTGCTCGTCGACGCCAACCTGGACCCGGTGCCGGTCGTTCCCCGGACCGTCGGCAGCAGCGGGATCGCCTCCTACACCGAGGAGGAGTTCCTGGCCGGCGGCTGGGCCGAGGTGCGCGACCGGGCGGGCGCGCACTGGTGGTCGACGATGCGGCTGGCCGGCCGCACCGCCCTGCACCGCTCCGCCGTCCACCTCGCGGCCGGCACGACCCCCACCATGCGGGAACTCCTGCTGGAGCTACCGATCCCGCGCACCTATCTGCTGCCCGAGGCCGACGGTCCCCTCGCCGGGACCGAGGTGCTGGAGGCCGCCGGTGTCGCCGTGGTCCCCGTCCCGGACTGCGGGCACAACATCATGCTCGACAACCCGGAGGACTTCGCCCGGGCCACCGCGGCCGCGCTGACGCGCTAGCCGACTCGCTAGCGCGCCGCCGCGCCGCCGGCCCGTGCGGGCGCCTTCGCCCCGGGGGAGAGGGTTCCGTCGGTCCAGGCGTAGACGCGCTTGCCGCGCACCGCCACCTGGTACTGGTGGACGTCCCGGCACTCGGGCTGCTCCTCGGCCCGGGTACCGCGAGGCCACCACCGGGCGTCCAGCACCCGCCCGTGCAGGCGCTTCGGCACGCCGGTGGTGCACTGCGGCCCGTTCAACGGCGTCGCCCCCAGCGTGAAGCGGATCAGCCGGGCCTCACCGCTGCGGCGCGCGCGTATGCGTATGTCCGTGGCGTCCTTGGGCACCCAGGACGGCAGCGCCAGCGCCTGCGCCGACGCCGGGGCGGCGTGCACGTGCCCGGCGGGCGCGACGGCGGGCGCCTCGCGGGTCGGTGCCGCGGCGGCGGTCGCGTACCGCCTGCTCTTCTCCCTGAACACCTGGTCGTTGATCGAATCGGTCACGGGGTTGGGCGGGAGGTGCGGCAGCGCGAAGGCGACCGTGGCGAGAACTCCCGCGGTGGCGGCGGCGATGACGAGGGGACGGCGCTTCATATGACCCAGTGTCGGCAGGATGCCCGATGCGCGCGTCCCTCCGCAGGACGAACATCGGCTCTGCCTGAAGTCTGATGCCGAGTCGTACCTGAGGACCGGTCCGGCTACAGCAGCCGGCGCCCGGACGCCCCCGACCGGCTCCCGACCGGCTCCCGACCGGCACCCGACCGGCACCCCCTGGCCGCGAGCTCCGTTATAGGCGTCGTGGGGATCGGCGATATGGCGTGCCCCGAACCTGGATCCCGTCGCCGCCGCGGGAGTTGCCCGGGGCGGTTTCCCCCGACCCCCGCCCTGGAGGAATCCCATGCGCCGCCGTCACGCTCCCGTCCTCGCCTCCGCGGCCGCGGCCGGTGTCCTCGTCTTCGCGGCGCCCGCGTCCGCCGCGCCGGCCGACAAGCCGCAGGTGCTGAGCAGCTGGACCCAGACCAGCCTCAGCAGCTACAACGCCTGGGCCACGGCGCGCGCGAACCAGGGCCGGTGGGAGGCGTACGGCTTCGACTGGTCGACGGACTACTGCTCCTCCTCGCCCGACAACCCCTTCGGGTTCCCCTTCCAGACGGCGTGCGCCCGCCACGACTTCGGCTACCGCAACTACAAGGCGGCGGGCACCTTCCCGGCCAACAAGTCGCGCATCGACGACGCCTTCTACGCGGACCTGAAGCGGGTGTGCGCGGCGTACACGGGCGCCAAGAAGACCTCCTGCGACGGCACCGCCTGGACGTACTACCAAGCCGTCAGGGCCTTCGGCGTCTCGCCGCAGGACGCCCCCGCCGACGGCACCGGCCCTGCCGCGCCCGCCGCCTGACCGCACAGCCCGACCGCACCCCCTCCCCTGACCACATCCCCCTTGACCACCGGTCCCGCCCGTGACCCCCGTCGGGCGGGACCGGTGTCGTCACTCCTTGCCCGCGGCGGCCAACCGCTGGAACAGTGCTCCGATCTCGGCCTTGTCCGCGATCAGCGGCAGCGTGTCGAAGTACAGCTCCCACTCCCCGCCGGGGCCGAAGCGCTCGACGATCCCGAACGGGATGTCTGCGCCCTTCGGGCCGCTGACCTTGCCGTGCCACTCCACATAGGTCGTGCTCGTGCCGAACGCCACCTGCCCCGCCTTCAGTTCGACGTCCGCCCGCTCGAAGAACCGCTTCAGGTACGCCGCCTTCCCCGCGTCCGTCACGAGCGGTTCGGTCAGCCCCGGCCCCATCAGCCGCGCGTTGCCCGTCCGCCCGGTGAACGCGGCGACGTCCCCACCGTTCCACGCGGCGAGCCGCGCCCCGACCTCGTCGGCCCGGAACCGCTCCGGCGCCCGTCCGCCCCGGCCCGCACCGCCTCCCCCGGCGGGGTCGGCGATCCCCTCGAAGAGCGGCCGCAGTTCGGGGGCGATCGGCTCGAACAGCTCGTGGCGGTCGTAGTAGCGGCGCGCCTGGATCGTCCTCCTGTCGTCGCCGAGCACGTTGCGTGCGATCTGCGGGTACGACACCTGCCTGCCCTTGACGGTGATCTCGTTGCGCTGCCCGAACATCACCACCGCGCCGTCGGCCACCACGTCCGTACCCCGGTAGCGCAGCTCGGGGGCGAGGCACAGGGAGCCGGTGATCGAGTCGCCGATCACGGAGTGCCCGCGCTGCGGGGCTCCGCCCGCCTCCCAGAGGGTCGCGTCCCCGTCGAAGATGTCCAGGTAGGCCCGGACCCTCGGGTGGGTGAGGTCGCCCGGCGCGGGCGGGGTACCCGTCGGCGCCTCGCCGAAGGCGATCTGCCGCTTCAGGAACGCGCAGCCGTTCGGGGTGATCCGGCCCTCCAGTCGCTCGACCTCGTCGCGGACCTCCGCGCACCCGTTGCCGCCGGGAAGTACCGCCGTGGCCGCCGTGGCCGCCGTGGCCGCCGTGGCCGAACCGGTCGGAGCGGCCGTCACCGCCACCGCGAGGGACAGTCCGGTCGCCACTGCCGCGGCGAGCAGCCGGGACCGTCCCCGCACCACACCGGCCCGCGCCGGCCGAGTCCGCGGGGTCTGCCGCGCTGCCGCTGCTGCTGCCTTCATACCGATACGCCGTTCTCTGACCTGCCGAATTCCGTACCGGCGGGGGACGAGTGCGCGCCCCCCGCCGGTGTGATGACGATGTCAGCGGTCGCTCCGGGCCTAGCGGCGGACCGCGACACTCAGGTCGACCACGTAGTGCTCCTCCAGCCGACCGTCCGGGAACTGCTCCAGCAGGCGCTCCCGTTCGGCGGCGAGGAAGGCGTCCGTGCCGGGTGCACCGATCAGGAACAGCGAATGCGTGGACAGCTTCGCGAGGTGCGCGTCGACCGGGATGCGGCGGGACCAGCGCAGCAGGCGCGTGGTGAACTCCAGGCCGCCCTGCGGGCGGACGCGTTCGTTGATGTACCAGCCCGGCCCGAAGACCTTCTCGATCCTCGCCCGTTGGCCGGCGATCCACTCGACCTCGACGTCCGGGTCGTTCGAGAACACGGCCAGCGCCCCGCCGGGCCGCAGGACGCGCAGTGCCTCGGGCCCCGAGCGCGCCGGGTCGGTCCAGTGCCACGACTGCGCGTACGTCAGCAGATCGAGGGAACCCGCCGCGAAGGGCAGCCGGTTGCCGTCCCCGCGTACGAGCGGCACCAGCGGGTTGCGGCGGTGCAGCTCGGCGGCCATGCCCTCGCCGGGCTCGACCGCCACCACCCGGGCGCCGCGCTCCCGGAGCAGTGCCGTTGCGATGCCGGTCCCGGCGCCGACGTCGGCGACGCGGGCACCGGCCAGCCGGAAGCCGGCGAGGTCTTCCACCGCGTCGAGGAGCGCGGGCGGGTAGGTGGGCCGGTGGTCGGCGTAGCGTGCGGCCGCGGAACTGAACGAGCGTGCACGGGATGCGTCCGGTGCGTCCGTCATGGCCCCATGGTCGGCGGTGGGGTGCCCCTCACGTCAACACCGCGCGGCCGTTCCGGGCTCCGCTGCGTCGACCGGACGGATCACGATCCGGTGCGGAGCTTGTACGGTCGCCTCCACGCGCGGGACGAGGGCGGAGGGGGTTGGGCGTGGTGGCACGGTACGTCGCGGACCTGGTCGGGGCGTTGGAGCGGTACGGGGCCCGGCCCGCGCTCGGGGAGACGGGCGGCCCGGTGCTGGACTTCTCCGGGCTGCTGGACCTCGTGCACCGCCTGGCGGGCGAGCTGGCGGACCGCGGAGTCGGCCGCGGCACCGGCCTGGCCTGCGTGTTCGGCGGCAACCGGCCGGAGGTGGTGCAGGTGCGGCTGGCGGCGCACGTCCTCGGGGCGCGGCTGACCCAGGTCGTCACGGACGCGTACACCGTCGACGTGGACTTCGTCCTGCGGGACTGCCGTCCCGGCCTCGTGGTGCACGACGTGCCGGTGCCGGACACCGGCGCCGCGCGGCTCGCCCTGGACGAGTTGCTGGGGGCCGCAGCCGGCCGGGAGGCGGTGCCGCTGCCGGTGGCGGCGCGGGAGGACGACATCGCCCGGGTGACGTACACGGGCGGTACGACCGGGGTGCCCAAGGGCGTGGCATCCACGTTCCGGGCCCTCGCCGCCCGGGCCGACGGGCGCGCGGGCCGGGAGGGCGAACGGCCGGGCCCGGGGTCCGGCGGTCCAGCCCGTGCGGGCGGCGGACGGGCTGGACGGGCCGCCGAATCCGCTGTCCCGCCGACCTACGTATCCGTCACCTCGCTCGCCCACCGCGCCGGCGGACGCTGCCTGGAGCAGCTCCGCTCCGGCGGCCGCACCGAGGTCCTGCCCGTCTTCGAGCCCCGCGCCTTCGCCGCCGCCTGCCGGCGGCTGGGGCCGGCGGCCACGTACCTGATGCCCGGCATGATCTACCGCCTGCTGGACGATCCCGCGACGGCCCACGGGATCCCCGGGCTGGGCGTGATCTCGTACGGCGCCGCGCCGATCCTGCCGGAGCGGCTGCGGCAGGCGGTCACCCGCTGGGGCGGACGCTGGCAGCAGGGCTACGGGATGAACGAGTCCGCGGTGATCTGCCGCCTCACCGCCGCCGACCACGAGGCCGGGGTCACCGACCGGCCCGGTCTGCTCTCCTCGGTGGGACGCCCGGCGGCGGGGGTGCAGGTCGAGGTGCGCGACGCGGCCGGGCAACCCGTGCCCGCCGGCCGGACGGGGGAGGTCTGGACCCGGTCCGCGGCGATCATGACCGGCTACTGGGGGCGGCCCGACCTCACCGCCGCCACGATCCGGGACGGCTGGCTGCGCACCGGTGACCTGGGGCACCTGGACCCGGACGGCTACCTCCACCTCGACGACCGGACCGCCGACGCCGTGCTGGTCGACGGCGACAACGTCCACACCCTGCCGGTGGAGGCCGCCCTGGCCCGGCACCCTTCGGTCGCGCAGGCGGCGGTGGTGGGCCGTCCCAGCCCCCTCACCGGCGAGGAGGTCTGCGCCTTCCTGGTCCCGGCGCCCGGCCGCACGCCCGACGCCGTGGCGGCGGCCGAGGCCTGCGACCTGGTGGAACGGACCCTCGCCCCGGCGTACCGCCCCACGGCGGTCTTCTGGCGGAAGGAGATCCCCCTGACCCCCCAGGGAAAACCGGACAAACGCCTGCTGCGCGCCCAGGCTGCGACCCCCTGAAGGGGCCCTTGCCGGCCGCGTCACCGCCTCCCGCGCCGCCCTACGAAGGGGGAGCACCCCACCCGCACGCACGAAGGCCCTCCCCGGAGGGAGGGCCCCGAAATGATGAACTTAAGAGCGCCCCCGGCAGGACTCGAACCTGCGGCCAAGTGCTTAGAAGGCACCTGCTCTATCCACTGAGCTACGGGGGCCGGAAGGTGGCCGTGGTGGCCTGGAGCCCCGGGGTGGGGGTGGGACTGTCGTCCGTGCCGGGTCAAGGATAGGGCTCCGGTCGCCTTGTCCCGGTTGCTTCACCCGCGTGCCACGATGTGGAGGTTCAGTGAAGCGGTCCCGATAATCGCAGGCAGGTGCGATTCTCGCACCGCTTTTGCGCCGCGGCGCCCTGGGTGTTGTGCACTCGTTATGCCTGCGCCCCACTCCGGCTGCTCTGACCGGAAGGTCCCTCCGGAGTCGCGGTCGGCGCGCAGAGGGTTTATAAGCTTCAAAAATGGTCCTTAATTGGGCATTCTTCGCATGTGGTGACCTTGGATGTTCGGCCCCAGCTGCTCGATGCCCTGTCCGCCCTGCGCGACCGGGTCGCGTCCGTGCGTCTGCCGCTGCCCCTGCCCGGCGCCCCGCGCGCCCGGCAGACCAGGAGCGAGCTGCTCGCGCAGCTCGACGACTACCTCGTACCGCGGCTGAAGGCGCCCGAGGCGCCGCTGCTCGCCGTCGTCGGCGGATCCACCGGAGCCGGTAAGTCCACCCTCGTCAACTCCCTGGTCGGCCGCCAGGTGAGCGAAGCCGGCGTACTGCGGCCCACCACCCGCGTCCCGGTCCTCGTCTGCCACCCGGACGACCACCACTGGTTCGCCGGCATGCGGGTGCTGCCCGACCTGCTGCGGGTCTGGGCGCCGCCCGGGGAGGACGAGCCCGCCCGCGGCCCCAGGAGGCCCGGCGCGGGGCGTCCCGGCGGCCGTCCCGTCGCCGCCGCCCCCGGGGCGCGCGAGATGCGGATCGAGACCGTCACCGGGCTGCCGCGCGGCCTCGCCCTCCTCGACGCCCCCGACATCGACTCCCTCGTCGTCGAGAACCGCGTCCTCGCCGCCGAGCTCATCTGCGCCGCCGACGTCTGGGTGATGGTCACCACCGCCTCCCGGTACGCCGACGCCGTGCCCTGGCACCTGCTGCGCACCGCCAAGCAGTACAAGGCCACCCTCGTCACCGTCCTCGACCGGGTCCCGCACCAGGTGCTCACCGAGGTCTCGCGGCAGTACGCGGCCCTGCTCACCCGGGCCGGGCTGGGCGACGTACCCCGCTTCACCGTGCCCGAGCTACCCGAGTCGGCCGGCGGGGGCGGGCTGCTGCCGGCCAGCGCCGTCGCACCACTGGGCGCCTGGCTCGCCCACCACGTCCAGGACCCGGCCGCCCGCCAGTACGCCGTCAGCCGCACCGCGTTCGGCGCGCTGGACTCGCTGCGGCGCCGGATGCCGGAGCTTGCGTCCGCCGTCGCCGCCCAGTACGCCGCCGCCGTACGGCTCACCACGGCGGTGGAGGACGCGTACCGGCAGGAGGGCAAGCGCGTCCGGGGCAGGCTCGACCAGGGCGCCGTGCTCGCCGGGGACGCGCTGACCCGGTGGCGCGGCTTCCCCCTCGACACCACCGCCGACGAGCTGCTCGACTCGCTGGCCGAATCCCTCTCCGCGCTGCTCCAGTGCGCGGTCGCCGCCGCCGACGAACGGATCGCCGAGGTCTGGCGGCGCGAACCGGCCGCCGGGGCCGTGCCGCTGCCGGGGCCCGACCGGGAGGCGGCCGACCGCATCGGCGTGGCGGTCCGGCGCTGGCGGCGGGTGCTGGAGGAACTCGTCGAGGAGGAGGTCGCCCGGCTCGACCGGCAACCCCCGCCCGACCCCCACGCCGTCGCCGCCCTGCTGGTCGCGTCCCTCCTCGGCGGCAAACGGGCCCGGCCCGCCGGCGACAAGCTCGTCGAGCGGATCGGAGCACAGGCCGCCGTGAAACTGCGGGACCGGGGCGGTGAGCTCGTCGCCGACCACCTCGAAGACGTGTTGCGCGCCGAACGGGACCGGCGGCTGGCCCCGCTGGAGGCGCTCGAGGTGACCCCCGAGCCGCAGGCCGAGCTGATCGCGGCGCTGTCCGTACTGCAGAAGGAGAGGTGACGCTGTGACCGCCTTGGCCGACCGCACCGACGACCGCTGGGACGACGGATTCATCGCACGCTCGCGCCGCCCGCGGGCCATCGGCGACGGCAGCTTCGACGACGGGATGGACGGCATCGACGGCATCGACGGCATCGAGGGTATGGACGGCATGGGCGGGACGGGTGGGACGGGTAGGACGGGTGGGGGCCACCGGATCCACGAGGAGGGCGGCTACGAGGGCGACGATGCGCTCGTGCGGGTCCTGGCCGGGGCCGGAGGAGACGGTGGGCGCACGCCCCCGCCCCCGTCCGGCCCCGACGCGCAGGCCCTGCGCACCCGGCTGGAGTCGCTGCGCCAGCTCGTCGCGCTCTCCCGGACCCGACTCGACGGAAAGACCCTCGCCGAGGCCGGGCGGGTGCTGGACGAGGCTGCGGCGCGGCGCGGGCTGTCGTCCCAGCACACCGTCGTCGCGATCGCCGGAGCCACCGGAAGCGGCAAGTCCACGCTCTTCAACTCACTCGCCGGAGTGCAGATCTCCGAGACGGGACTGCGCCGGCCGATGACCGCCGCACCCATCGCCTGCAGCTGGTCCGACGGGGCGGCCGGACTGCTGGACCGGCTGGAGATCCCGGGGCGTCTGCGGCGCCGGCCGCGCGAGACCACCGAGACCGGGGCGCTGCGCGGGCTGGTCCTCGTGGACCTGCCCGACCTGGACTCCGCGGTCGGCGCGCACCGCGAGCACGTGGACCGGGTCCTGGCACTGGTCGACGCGGTCGTGTGGGTGGTGGACCCGGAGAAGTACGCGGACGCGGTGCTCCACGAGCGGTACCTGCGGCCGCTGGCCGGACACGCCGAGGTGACGTTCGTCGTGCTCAACCAGGTGGACCGGCTGCCCGGCGAGGCCGCCGACCTCGTCCTGGACGACCTGCGGCGGCTGCTGGACGAGGACGGCATCGCGCTCGGCGAACACGACGAGCCCGGGGCCACCGTCCTCGGACTGTCCGCGCTCACCGGCGAGGGCGTCGGGGAACTCAGGGACCTGCTCGGACAGTTCACCCAGGAGCGGGGCGCGGCCACTCGGCGGATCGCCGCCGACGTGAACCGGGCCGCCGCGCGCCTGCGGCCGCTGTACGTGGCCGACGGCCACCCGGGGCCCGAGATCGGCGAGGCGGCGCGCGCCGAGTTCGAGGACCGACTGGCGGAGGCGGTCGGGGCGTACGCGGCCGGGCTCGCCGCCGAGCGGGCCTGGCGGCGCAACGCCGGTAAGGCGTGCGGGACGCCGTGGCTTCGACTGTGGCGCTGGTACCAGGGCCGGCGCGCCCCGCGCACCCTGTCGGGGCTGGCCGCCCTGGCCGCGATCGGCGGGGTGGCCGGCGGCCGGGGCGCGGCGGGCCCGCAGCCGCCGGTCGAAGTGGAGGTGACCGCGCGTCAGCGGGTGGAGCAGGCCGTACGGGCCGTCGCCGACGCGGCGGCCACCGGGCTGCCCGACCCCTGGGCCCAGGCGGTACGGGAGACCGCGGTGCGCGGCGGCGAGCAGTTGCCGGAGGCGCTGGACGAGATCGCGGTGACGCTGGGCCCGGCCTCCGCGGCGCCGGGCGCCAAACCGCCGCGGCCCGCGTGGTGGCCGGTGGCGGTCCTGGCGCAGGCGGCCATGACGCTGGTCCAGGTCTACGGCGGGCTGTGGCTGGTCGGGCAGATCGTCGGGGTCCTGCCCCCGCATCTGCTGACGCCGGTGCTGCTGATGGCGTCGGGCATCGTCGGCGGGCCGCTGGTGGAGTGGGCTTGTTCGATCGCGGCACGGGGTCCGGCACGGCGGTACGGGCAGGACGCGGAGCGGCGGCTGCGGCAGGCGGCCGCGGGGTGCGGGCGGGCCCGGGTGCTGGAGCCGGTCGCGGCGGAGCTGCTGCGCTACCGGGAGGTGCGGGAGCAGTACGCGGCGGTGGCGGAGTTGTCCACAACCCGTCAGTAGTCCACAGCGGCACGCGGGGTGGGGTCGGGCGGGTCCAGCATGGCGGTGGCCGGTGCGGAAGGTCTGCGCCGGTCCGCACGGTGCAGAGGTGCAGACACGTGGGGGAGGGACCGGGATGAACGACACCCTGGTGACGCTGATCGGCCATGTGGCCACGCAGATCGATTACAAGGAAACCGCCAACGGGCCGTCGGCCAGGTTCCGTTTCGCGGTGACGCCACGGTATTTTGATCGCCGCAGGGATGCCTGGGCGGACGGGTCGACCAGCTTCTACACCGTGTGGGCCCGGCGCACGCTCGCGGTGAATCTGACTGGTTCCGTTTCGGTCGGCGAGCCGTTGGTGGTGCACGGGCGGCTGCGGGTGCGGGACGATCCGCCGGACGCCGAAGGGAACCGTTGGTTCTCTGCGGAGATCGACGCCACGGCCATCGGTCATGACCTCAACCGGGGGACGGCTGCGTTCCGGAGGGTCGTCAGGGCAGAAACGGCACTGATGGACACTCAGAAGGCGGCGGTGGTCTGAGTGTTCGATGCAGCTAGGATTCCCCGGTACTCACGGGCACCTGGGTCACTGGCCCGAAGGGGAAGACTGTGTCGATTGGCGTTCCCGCATCCTCCGCTTCTGATTCCTCTCCTGCTTCGCTCACTGCTGCGGTGCGTCCCGCGGCTGCCGGGCCCTCCGCCGCCGGGTCCCCGGCCGCCGGGCCGGCAGCCGGGGGGCGGACGTCCGCGCGGCGGCCGCTGGCCGTGGCGCTGCTGGCCGCGGCCCTCACCGCCGCGCCCGGTGTCCGGGCCGCCGCCGACACCGGCAACCCCGCTCCCCGGCCGCCGGAGGGCGCGAGCGCCGTACTGGACGGGCTCAAGACCTACGGGCAGGCCGTCCTGCGCGCCCCCGACGGGTCGGTCCGGCAGATTCCCGCCGGGCTCTACGAAATGCGGGTCGACGGCGGCGGGATGCTCCAGACGTACGGGGTCGGGGTGGCGGGCAACGCCCAGCCGCAAGCCCGGTACAGGGAGAGCGCCTGGAGCGGCAGCCCGCTCGGCGGGCACGCCGAAGCGGGCCGGATCCGGTGGGTCCTGGAGCACTCCTACCCCCAGCTGAACGACCTCGCCGGGCTCGCCAAGGCGGCCGGTGCCGGGGCGCTCACCGCGGAGAGCGCGGCGGCCGGGACGCAGGTGGCGATCTGGCGGCTGGCGGACGGGGCACAGGTGGAGGCCGCCGACCCCGCCGCGGAAAAGCTGGCCGACTACCTCCAGCGGGCGGCGGGCCGGCTGCCGGAGCCGCCGGCCTCGCTGGGGCTGGAGCCGGGCAGCGTGTCCGGAGCCGTGGGAAGCCGGGTCGGCCCGGTCACCGTACGCACCGGTGCACAGAGCGTGGCGGTCACCCCGGACGCGGCGGCCGTGGCCATGGGCGTGCGGGTCGTCGACGCCGAGGGGAAGCCGGTCACGGCGGCGGGGAACGGGAGCCGGCTGTACTTCGAGGTGCCGGCGGGCACCCCCGACGGGACCGCCTCCGTCACCGTCCAGGGCTCCACGAAGGTGCCGGTCGGCAGGGTCTTCACCAGCGGCCTCCCGACCCAGGCGCAGATCGTGGCCGGCTCCAGCGAGTCCGCGACCGCGGCCCAGGCGACGGCGGTCTGGCCGCAGCCGCTGGTGGCCGAGGCGGGCACGGCCGGCGACGGGTCCCCGGTCACGCAGGCGGCCGGTCCGGCTGCTGCGCCCGCGTCCACGACCAGCCCGGAGGAGGAACGGCTCGCCACCAGCGGCAGCTCCGCCGCCACCCCCGTGATCGCCTCGCTGGCGGTGGGCCTGGTCGTCCTGGGCGGCCTGGTCGTCCTCATGGTCCGCAAGCGCCCACTGGACGACGAAGACCGGGTCTGACCCCGCCCCGGCGCGGCCCGTCCACCTCCGACACTGCCGGGTGGAGCCGGGCCGGCCCCCGGCGGGGCGTCGTCCCGCCCGGCACCGGCCCCGGCGGCGGCCCATGAGCCCGGCGCGCTTGGATCGGCTCGGCGCGGTCCCGGGTGGTAGCCCGGCCCGGCCGCGGCCGCATGAGGGCCGCCTCGGTGGCCGACGCGGGGCCCGGACCAGGCGCGGCTCGGTACGGGAGGTGGGCCGGCACGGTCCGGCGGGGTCCGGACCGGCGGGGCCGGCGAGGTCTGGGCCGGCCAGGTCTGGGCCGGCGGGGGCGCCGGACCCGGCGGGCCTGGTGGGGCCGGCTCCGTCCCGGCCCGGTGCGCGTCGTACGGCACTTCGGCCCCGGCACGACGCGGCGGGGGGTGGGTGCGCTGCTCCGGGCGGCTGGTTCCTGGGCGTGGTCCGGGGTAGGAGTGGGCCATGGGCGAGCACGAGCTGACCTTGCGGGGAGTCGCTGCGCGATGGGACCGGGCGCTCTTCGACGTAGTGGCCCAGCGGCACTGGCCCGGGGGCGAACGCGTGCTGCCGCGGCTCGGGAGGGCCGCGAACCACGGGCTGCTGTGGTGTGGGACCGCCGCTGTCATCTCGGCGTTCGGCTCGGCCACGGCGCGCCGGGCGGCGGTGCGCGCCGCGGGCTCGCTGGCCCTGGCCTCCGCGACGATCAACACCGTCGGCAAGTGGTCCGTACGTCGGGCCCGGCCGGTGCTGCACGGGGTGCCCGCGGTGCGGCAGCTCGCCACGCAGCCCATCACCACCTCGTTCCCCTCCGGGCACTCGGCGTCGGCGTTCGCGTTCACCACGGGGCTGGCGCTCCATTCCCCCGGCTGGGGTGCGGCGCTGGCGCCGCTGGCGGCGTCCGTGGCGTTCTCCCGCGTGTACACGGGCGTGCACTATCCGTCCGACGTGGTTGCGGGTGCGGCGCTGGGCGTTGCCGCCGGGTTCGTCGTACGCCGTCTCGCAGAACGGGTGGAAGGGGCCCGCGCCCGGCCCGGCGACGAACCCCCGGACGCCGACGCGCCGGCCCTGCCGGACGGAGACGGGCTCGTGGTCGTGGTCAACGCCGGGGCGGGCACCGCGGCGGCCGCGGTCGATGCCGTGAGGGACAGGCTGCCGAAGGCCGAGTTGATCGAGTGCGACGGTGCGCAGCTGGTCGGGGTGCTGGAAGCGGCCGCGTCCCGGGCCGCCGTGCTCGGGGTGTGCGGGGGTGACGGCACCGTCAACGCGGCCGCCACCGCCGCGCTGCGGGCCGGAGTGCCGCTGGCGGTGTTCCCCGGCGGCACGCTCAACCACTTCGCGCAGGACCTCGGCCTGAGGGGACTCGGGGACACGTGCCGCGCCGTCGCCGCGGGGCGCGCGGTCCGTGTCGCGGTCGGTCGCTTCAGCCCGGCCCCCTCCGAACCGCATCCGCCCGCCGCACCCGAACCCCCGACATCCCCGCCCGGCGCCGCTTTCCCGCCGGGCGCCGGTTACGCTCCCGGCGCGACGCACCCGCCCGAGCCGACGTCCCCGACCGCCCCGACGCCCCCACCAGGTCCGGGGCCCGCGCCGGTCCCGGCCCCACCGCTCGGTCCGGGGCCCCTGCCCGGTCCGGGGCCCCTGCCCGGTCCGGCGTCCCCGCTGGGTCCGGCGTCCCCGCAGGGTCCGGTCTCCCCGTTCGGCCCCGGGGCCACGCCCGGTCCGGAGCCCTCGTCGCAGCCGGTGTTCCCGCTCGATCCGGGGCCGCTGCCCCGGCCGGGGGCCCCGCTCGCTGCCGGGCCCCCGTCAGGGCAGGCGCCCTCCTCCGGGGCGACGGTGCCGGGCGGGCCCCTGCTCCCGGGCGGGGACGGCGGCACGGCGAACGGGGACCGCCCGGCCAGCGGCGCCGGCGACGCCGACGGCGGAGGGGCCCCTGCCGACGGCTCCGGCCGGGGCGAGGAGGCGCGGTACTTCCTGAACACCTTCAGCATCGGGGCCTATCCCGAGCTGCTGCGGTACCGGCTGCGCTGGGAGCCGCGGATCGGGTACCTGCCCGCCGCGCTGTTGGCCTCGTGGCAGGTGCTGCGCACCCAGCGCCCCGTGCGGCTCCGGCTGGCCGGACGACCCCGGAGCGTGTGGTTGCTGTTCGCCGGCAACGGCACCTACCACGGCACCGGCGCGGCCCCCCGTCGCCGTGACGGCCTCGGCGAGGCACTGCTCGACGTCCGCATTGTGAACGGCGGCGGCCGCCCGGGCCCCCGCCTCCTCGCCGCGGCCCTCGCGGGACCGCTCTCGCGTTCCCCCGTGCACACCGCCACCCGCCTGCGCAGCCTGCGCATCGCCGGGATCCCGCCCGGTACGCCCCTCGCGTACGACGGCGAGTACGCCCCGGCCCCCGGCTCGCTGGTCCTCGACAAGCTCCCGGCCGCGCTGACCGTGTACCGCGACGGTCTCCCGGCCTCGGCGCGGACGGACGGCCAGGCCCCGCCCCCGGCTTCCGGGGCCGTCGGGGTCCCCCGGGTCACCAGGGCCGTTCGCGGCCTCCGGAGGGCGTTCGGCGGCCGCCCGGGCCCCCGCCCCCGATGAACGGGTTTCCGCCCCGGGGTGGACGGCTGGCAGTATGGGGTGTATCTGCCCATCCATCGATCTGCCGGACGGTTTCTCTTGGCTGAGTTCATCTACACCATGCGCAAGACGCGCAAGGCGCACGGCGACAAGGTGATCCTCGACGATGTCACCCTGGCCTTCCTGCCCGGCGCGAAGATCGGTGTGGTCGGCCCGAACGGTGCCGGTAAGTCCACCGTCCTGAAGATCATGGCCGGTCTGGAGCAGCCGTCCAACGGTGACGCGTTCCTGTCGCCGGGCTACACCGTCGGCATCCTGATGCAGGAGCCCAAGCTCGACGAGAACAAGACGGTCCTGGAGAACGTCCAGGACGGCGTCGCCGTGATCAAGGGCAAGCTCGACCGGTTCAACGCCATCGCCGAGGAGATGGCAACGAACTACACGGACGAGCTCATGGAGGAGATGGGCAAGCTCCAGGACGACCTCGACCACGCCAACGCGTGGGACCTGGACGCCCAGCTGGAGCAGGCCATGGACGCGCTGGGCTGCCCGCCCGCCGACTGGCCGGTCACCAACCTCTCCGGTGGTGAGAAGCGCCGCGTCGCGCTGTGCAAGCTGCTGCTGGAGGCCCCCGACCTGCTGCTGCTCGACGAGCCCACCAACCACCTCGACGCCGAGTCGGTGAACTGGCTGGAGCAGCACCTCGCCCAGTACAAGGGCACCGTCGTGGCGATCACCCACGACCGCTACTTCCTCGACAACGTCGCCGAGTGGATCCTCGAACTCGACCGCGGTCGCGCCATCGCGTACGAGGGCAACTACTCCACGTACCTCCAGAAGAAGTCCGAGCGCCTCAAGGTCGAGGGCAAGAAGGACGAGAAGCGCCAGAAGCGCCTCAAGGAGGAGCTGGAGTGGGTCCGCTCCAACGCCAAGGGCCGCCAGGCCAAGTCCAAGGCGCGTCTGGCCCGCTACGAGGAGATGGCCGCCGAGGCCGAGAAGATGCGGAAGCTGGACTTCGAGGAGATCCAGATCCCGCCGGGCCCGCGCCTGGGTTCGATCGTCGTGGAGATCAACAACCTCTCCAAGGCCTTCGGTGAGAAGGTCCTCATCGACGACCTGTCCTTCACCCTCCCGCGCAACGGCATCGTCGGCGTCATCGGCCCGAACGGTGCCGGCAAGACCACGCTGTTCAAGATGATCCAGGGCCTGGAAACGCCGGACTCCGGCGACATCAAGGTCGGCGAGACCGTCAAGATCAGCTACGTCGACCAGGCCCGTTCCAACATCGACCCGAAGAAGACCCTGTGGGCGGTCGTCTCGGACGAACTGGACTACATCAACGTCGGCCAGGTCGAGATGCCGTCCCGCGCCTACGTCTCGGCGTTCGGCTTCAAGGGCCCGGACCAGCAGAAGCCGGCCGGTGTCCTCTCCGGCGGTGAGCGCAACCGCCTGAACCTGGCGCTCACCCTGAAGCAGGGCGGCAACCTGCTGCTCCTCGACGAGCCGACCAACGACCTCGACGTCGAGACCCTGTCCTCCCTGGAGAACGCGCTGCTCGACTTCCCGGGCTGCGCCGTGGTCGTCTCCCACGACCGCTGGTTCCTGGACCGGGTCGCCACGCACATCCTGGCGTACGAGGGCGACTCGAAGTGGTTCTGGTTCGAGGGCAACTTCGAGTCCTACGAGAAGAACAAGATCGAGCGGCTCGGCCCGGACGCGACCCGTCCGCACCGCGCGACCTACAAGAAGCTCACCCGGGGCTGAGTCGGCAATGGCTAGACACCACTACCGGTGCCCCCTGCGCTGGGCGGACATGGATGCCTTCGGGCACGTCAACAACGTCGTCTTCCTCCGTTACCTGGAGGAGGCGCGGATCGACTTCATGTTCCGCCTGGCGCCGGGTGAGGGCAGTGAGTCCTTCACGGGCGGCTCCGTCGTCGCCCGCCACGAGATCGACTACAAGCTGCCCCTCGTCCACCGCCACGAACCGGTGCTCATCGAGTCCTGGGTGACCCGGATCGGCGCCGCGTCCCTGACCATCCGCTACGAGGTCAAGGACGAGGCGACCGAGGACCGGCCCGAGACGGTGTACGTGCGCGCCGAGACCGTCGTCGTGCCGTACAACCTCGCCGAGGGGCGGCCCCGCCGCATCAGCGACGAGGAGCGCCGCTTCTTGGAGGAGTACCTCGACGAGCCCGCGCCTGCGGCGTCGTCCGCGAAGCGTTCCGAAGGGCGCCTGGCGGCATGACCGGGCAGCTGCGCTTCGCCGATTCCGGGGAGGCGGCCGACCTGGCCGCTTTCCTGGGCCGGCTGGTGCACTACGACCGCGCCGCCGCGGTCCGCCTGCAGGCGGGCGGCGGCGCGTTGGCCGTCTTCGGACGGCCGCCGTCGTTCGACGTCCTGGCCGTCCGCACGGTGCGGCTCGCCGCCCCCGTCGAGACACCGCTGGACGTCACCGTCTCCGCCGGTGAGCTGTTGGAATCGGTGGACGAGGGCTCCGCGGGCGCGACCGTGCCCGCGGCCGTGACCGGCCCGCCCTGGGCCGGTGTGCTCCCGCCCCGCGGCGGCTGGCGGCAGCTTCCCGGGCTGCCCGGCCCCGAGGCGATGCGGGCCGCCGTGGCCGGCGCGGTCGCCGAGTTCCGGGCCCGCGACGAGGCCCTGCCACCCCAGCACCGCACCCGGTCCGAGCGGGACCGGATCGGCCGCGACATCTGGTCCCGGAGGCTCGCTGACACCGAGCTCCCGTTGCGCGCCGTGCACGCCGCGCAGTCCTTGGGTTTCCTGCGTCCCGTCCGCTCCGTCGTCGCGGCCGGCCCCGCCGGGCCGGCGCCCGCGGCCGCCCCCGACCCGGTGGCACTGCTCGCGTCCGGCGGGTGGCTGCGGCTGCGCACCCCGTACGGCTCGATCGCCGTGCGCCGTCCGGGCGCTGCGGCCGGGCTGGGCGCGTTCCAGGTACGTCCCGTCTAGTACGGGCCGGAACGGCGGTCCGCCCGCCCCGCCGGGAGCGGGAGCGGGCGGATCGCGTGGTGCGTCGGTCCGGGTCGGTCCTGTCGGTCAGGGTCGCGGACTACGGGTTGAAGTTGAACGTGAAGTCCGCGGCGGTCACGGTGAACTCGCACATGAGGATCGTCCGTGAGGTGGAGTCCGAGACGTTCGAACACCACTCGAAGACCCTGTGCGGGACCGTCTCCTGGTACTTGTCCCGCCATTCGGTGCCGTCGCCGGCGTACGCGTAGCAGTACCAGATCGGGTTGACGGCCTTCGGGTTACCGCCGTAGACGATGACGCTCTCCTGGGGGGCGATCTTCCACCAGCCCTCCTTGAACCAGTTGCTGCTGGCGGAGCAGTTGGGCTGGTAGCGCTCGACCATCGCCCAGATTTCGCGCTCGTAGTTGTTCTTGAACCTCAGCGGCATGGCGTGGCCTCCTACTCCCCGCCCGGCTGCCTGCGGGCAGCGGGGCTTCCGTCGGACCGGGTCAGAGCCTCTTTCGGGCTCGAATTGTCCGTCCGACCGGGGGGAGCGCCCGACTGGCCAGCTGCCAGGGCACGCTCGAACGCTTCCTCGTCCGCATCGGTCTTCGGATGCACCGTTTCGGTCGTCTCCTCGGACATGGGACCTCCAATCTCCGTCGGTCTGGTCCGGCGGAAAGGTTCCCGGGAGGAGGTGCCGTGTACCGGGAGTCGCGGTCCCGTGCCCCGTACGGGCCCGGCGCGGGCGCTCGCACGGGGGCTCTCGTACGGCCGCTTGCACGCGCCGCTGCACAACGCGGGCGACAGCCTGGTACGGGCGCGGGCGCGCGGCGGTCGGGGTCGGTCAGTCCGCGGTGTTGACCATCGACGCGGCCGCGTACGTCAGGTACCGCCACAGCTGCGCCTCGTGCTCCGGCGACAGGCCCAGCTCGTCCACCGCCACCCGCATGTGAGAGAGCCACGCGTCGTGCGCCGCCGCATCCACGCGGAAGGGGGAGTGCCGCATCCGCAGGCGCGGGTGTCCCCGGTTCTCGCTGTACGTGTTCGGGCCGCCCCAGTACTGCATCAGGAACAGCGCGAACCGCTCCTCGGCCGGTCCGAGGTCCTCCTCCGGGTACATCGGGCGCAGCAGCGGGTCCTGCGCCACCCCCTCGTAGAAGCGCCGGACCAGACGGCGGAACGTCTCCTCGCCACCCACCTGCTCGTAGAAGGTCTGCTCCTGAAGCGTGTCCTGCGGAATCTCATTCACCCGACCATCGTCTCAGACACCCGGACGGAGGACGGAGGTCTTAGGACTCCCACGGGCTCCGGCGGACCGGCGTCCGTCCCGTGTCAGACCTGCGGCGGACCACGGTTCGCCTCCCGGGGGTCGCCGCAGGACAGTGGACCCATGGGCGCACACTCCCCGCGGTCCGCGCGGTCCGAGCAGCCCGCGCACGACGGGGCGCGGGACCTGCGGGCCACCGCGCACGCCGCCCAGGTGCACGAGCTGACCGCGGCCGGGGTACTGGAGGACCCGGCCTGGCGGGCGGCGTTCGCGGCGGTGCCCCGGCACGTCTTCGTCCCCTGGTTCTTCACCGGCCGGGGCGCCGGTTACGAGCGGCTGTGGGGCGAGGACCCGGACCCGGCCCACCGGGCCCGCTGGCTGCGCGGGGTCTACACGGACGCGCCGCTCGCGACCCGGCTGCGTGACGGCGAGCTGGTGTCCTCCAGTAGCCAGCCGTCCCTGATGGCGAAGATGCTCGACGCGCTCGACGTGCGTGACGGGGACGCCGTGTTGGAGATCGGCACGGGCACCGGCTACAACGCGGCCCTGCTCTGCCACCGCCTCGGCGACGACCACGTCACCACGGTCGACCTGGACGAGGAGATCACCGAATCCGCCCGGTCCCACCTGGCCCGGCTCGGCTACCGGCCGACGGTGGTCACCGGGGACGGGGCGCGCGGCTGCCCCGCCCGGGCTCCGTTCGACCGGATCCTGGTGACCTGCACGCTGCCGACGATCCCGCTCGCCTGGCTGGGCCAGTGCCGGCCCGGGGCACGGATCCTGGCACCGCTGTCGACCGGCCTGATCGCCCTGCGCGTACGGGACGCCGACTTCGCGGAGGGTCGCTTCCTGCACACCGCGGCGTACTTCGTCCCGCTGCGCGGGGCCACCGCCGCGGCGGCGCCCGCCCCGGGAGTCCGGTCCGGTTCTGGTTCCGGTTCCGGGCCCGGGGCAGGTTCGGGATGCGGAGCGGCGGGCGGGGCGTGGACCGCGTACGGGCTTCCGTACGAACTGGTGGACAACGAGCGGTTCCAGTTCATGCTGATGCTGACCGCCGGCGCCCTGCACCCCCGCGAGGCCCTGGACCTGTGGCGCGGCGAGGGCCGGCCGGCCAGGGAGCGCTTCGGGGTGACGGTGAGCGCCGAGGGGCAGTGGTCGTGGCTCGACGACCCCCAGGGCCCGTACGTGTGGCCCCTGGGGGAGACGGACGGGCCCGATGCGGCCGGGGTCAGCTCCGGCGGATGGTGATCGTGGTCCAGGCGCCGACGTGGACGCGGTCGCCGTCGCCGAGCGGGACCGGCACGTAGGGCTGGATCGGGTCCTCGCCGCCGTTGATCGTGGTGCCGTTGGTGGAGTTCTGGTCCACCACCGCCCAGCTCAGGTCGGGCTGCTGGACGAGCACCGCGTGCTGGTGGGAGACGCCCGGGTCCTCCGGCGGCACGGACAGGTCGATGTCGGGGGACTCGCCGGTGGAGGCGCGGCGGCGGCCGATGGTGATCTGGCCGCCGGTCAGCGGAAGGTGCTGCTCCGGGGAGTAGGCGGGCAGGCTGAGGGCGGCCGCCTCGGGGCCACTGCGCTGCATCATCGCCAGGAAGTACGAGCGGTCGGGGCCGATCGTCGCCGTCCAGGAGCCGCCGCCCTGCACGGGGAACGGCTGCGGCTGGTGCGACTGCGACTGCGACTGCGGCTGGTGCTGCGCCTGGGACTGGTGCTGCTGGTGCTGGTGCGGCACGTGCTGCTGCGGCTGGTGGGGCGGGTACCCGTTGTGCTGCTGCTGGTACTCCGGCTGCCGGTACTGCTGCTGCGGAGCCTGCGGCGCCTCGTGCGACGGCGGCTGCAGCAGCCAGTCGTCCTCCCGCTGCAGCGGCTCGGCCGGCCGGTTGACCCGCGACGGCCGCGAGCCCTGGTAGTCGAAGGGGTCCTGCGGGAAGGGCGACGGAGCGGGGGCCGGCGGCGGGGGCGGCGGCACGGCGGCCCCGGCCGCCTCCTGCCCCAGCGGGGAGTACGAGGTGGCCGACCGGGTCAGGAAGTTGTACCGGCACTCCTCGCAGAAGGGCGCCATGGCCTCGCGCGGGGTCCGGCACTGCGGGCAGAGCTCCGCCTGGGCGGTCGGCTCACCGGTGGTGGGAGGGTAGCCGTAGCCGTAGGAGGGCGCGGCGGACGCCGCGGACGCGGGCGTGCCCTGGGCGGCAGACATGCGGTGGCCGCAGACCTCGCACCAGTCGTCGGAGGCGGACTGGTGCCCGTTCGGGCAGGTCGGCATGGCGGCTCTTCCCCCTTCAGCCTGCGCCATCGCGTCAGGCCTGCTCAGGTCTTCTCAGATCTTCTTCACTCGGACGGTCTGGATCGAACGCGTTTCGAGAGTCATCTCGTCGGCATCCGCGACCTTTGCCTTCAGCCGCACAGTACCCGCCGCGGCGTCGACCACATCCACCACCTTCGCCAGCAGCCTGGCCGTGTCCGCGTTCCCGGAGACGCTCGCCAGCTGCACCGCTCGCCCCAGCTTGGCCGTGGCACCGCCGACATCGCCCAGTTTGCGTGCTTGGAGGCCCTGTTGGATAGCCTGCGCCAGCTCCGCTTGTCCGGTGTAGTGGGCGACCTGCGCGTTGATGGCGGTGGAGGCGGCCGGATCGGAGGTCCACACCGCCCGGACCAGCCCCTGGCCGAGCACGGTCGGCTGACCGCCGGGCGGGCCGGGCAGGACCATCGACGCCCGGGCCGCGAGCATTTCCTGCCCCACCGCCGCCGGCGGTACGCGGACGCACACGTGGTACTCGCGGCACTCGTCGCCCCACGAGCCGGTCGGGTAGTCCCCGGCACGCGGGCCGGCCCCCGTGCGGCGGCCGGTGAGGTCCTGGACGGCGGGGGCGACCTGCTTGACGTACTGGATCTCCGCGCCGACCGGGGTCCACAACCGCAGCGCGACGTCCGCGACCTCCTTGCCCATGACCTTCTCCATCATGCGCGTGAAGTCCTCGGTGAGCCGAGCCGGATCGGCCACGATGTTGGCGGACCCGAGCAGCGCGTTCGCGATGCCCATGACCTCCTTGACCTCCCAGTCGGTGCCGACCCCGCGGGCGTCGCAGGTGAAGCGGCCCGCGCAGGCGTCGAGGGTGGCGCGCAGCACGGCCGGGTCCTCGTGCTCGTTGCGGCCGTCGGTCAGCAGGATGCCGTGCCGGATGGGCGCCGCGGATCCGCGCAGCAGGCCGTCGGCGAGGCGCAGCCAGGTGCCGATGGCGGTGCCGCCGCCCGCTTCGAGGCCGTGCAGGGCCTCCTTGGCCTCCGTGCGGGTGACGGGGCCGGCGACGGCGAGGCGGCCCCTTCCGGGGTAGACCTCCTTGGCCACGTGGGTCCCCGCGATGACGGCGAACGAGGTGCCGTCGCGCAGGGTGTCGATCGCGGCGGCGGTGGCCTCGCGGGCGCCGCGCATCTTCTCCGGCGGGTACTCCATGGACCCGGAACAGTCGACCATGATCACGACGGCTGCCGGGTCGCGGCCGACCGCCGCACGGGTGGCGGTGGCACCACCGGTGGAGGTCACCGTGACGATGGCGTGGACCTCTCGCCCGCCCTCGGGAAGGAACTCGTTCTGGTACACCTCCACGCTGAAGCGCGGGGCGCTCGGCTTGGCGAAGTTCGCCATCGGGGGGACTCCTAGAGCAGGGGCGGGGGAGCGGGTCGGCTCCGGCCCGGTCGGGTCATGCCTGGGGGCGTGCCGCTTCCGCTTCGGGTGCCGCGTCGGTGCGTGCGTCCGGGCCCGCGTTCGTGTCCGTGTCCGTGTTCGTGGTCGTGTTCGCGTCCGTGCGGGCGGTACCGGCTTCCGGCTCCCCGCCGGGCGGCACCGTGAACGGCACCACGGCCACGGTCACGTTGTCGTGGCCGCCGCCGTCAAGGGCGTGCCCCACGAGGACCTGCGCGCTGTGCAGGGGGCGGAACGCTGCGTCCGCGGGCAGGACCCGGGCCATCTCCAGCGCGGACTCGGCGTAGTTCCACAGGCCGTCCGTGCAGACGACCACGACACCCGCGTGGTCCGGCTTGAAGGTGGCCGTGTGCGGCTCCAGGTCGTACGCATCCGCACCGAGCCAGCCGGTGATGGCGTGCGCACGGACGTCGGCGTACGCCTCGGCCTCGCCCATCAGGCCCGCCGCGACCATCTGGGCGGCCCAGGAGTCGTCCTCCGTCAGACGGCGCGGGAGCGCGCTGCGGTCGTCCGGGACCCAGTAGGCGCGGCTGTCGCCGACCCAGCCGATGGTCAGCAGGCCGCCGCAGACGACCGCGCCGACCAGGGTGCAGGCCGGGGCGTTCTGCGCGCCCGGGACCTCCGGGGCCAGGGCGGTCACCGCGGCCGCCGCGGCCAGGATGGCCCCGTGCATGGCCTCCTGGGGGTGGGTGCCGCGGGGAAGGGCGTCCAGCAGGGCCTCGTTGGCCGCGGCGGCCGCCGCGGCCGATGCGTCGTCGGGGCGGCTGGCGGAGGAGACGCCGTCGCAGACGATGGCCACGGTGGCCGTGGAGCCGTCGGCCAGGGCGGTGGCCGCCACGGCGAACGAGTCCTCGTTGCGGTGGTGGCGCAGCCCGCGGTCGCTGACGGCGGCGACGCTGCCGAGCGCCTCCTCCACGTGGTCCCGCTCCCGGGGCTGCGCGTGCCCACAGTGCTCGCAGTACCCGTCCGTGTCGACCCGCCCGGCCCGACAGGCGACGCACGTCTTCCCACCGCTGCCCTGCGGGGTGCCGGTCCCCTGCGGGGCGCTCGTGCCGTACGGGTCCTCCCGGCCCGCGGGCACGCCGCCGTACGGGGCTTCGGGCGCGGCCGGGGCGCCGCCGTGCGCGGGCTCGCCGCCGCCTGCGGGGCTGCCGTACGCGCCCTCCGGGCTGCTGCCGTACCGGGGCTCCGGCGCCGGCGCGGCGGCGGGGTACGGGTCTTCGTGCCCGACCGCCGGGGTGTCGTACGGGCCCTCCCGTCGGGCGGGAGCGCTGCCGTAGGGGGACCCGTCCGCGCCCCAGGGCGCCATGCCCCCGCCGGGGCGGTCGTGGCGGGTCTCGCCGCCGCCGAACACCGCGCCCTGCGGCGCCTGTCCCGCTCGCGAGGAGGACCAGGAGGCGGCGGCCGCGACCCCGCCCCACACGGGTTCGGGGTCCGCGAGCGGATACCCGTCGGCCGGCCCGCCCGCCGCCGGTACCTCCCCGCCCGCCGCGACGGCTCCGGCTGCCGGGGACGGGGCGGGAACGGTGGCGGGCCTCCCCGCGCCCGCTGCGGCGGGACCGCCCGGCGGGGTCGCCGCCGGGGCCGGGAGCGCGAGCGTGGGCTGGTCCGGGGGGAGGGGAGGCGGGTACGCGCTGACGGGGGAACCGCAGACACCGCAGAAGCGGTCACCCTCCTCCAGGGGCTCCGTGCAGCTGGGGCAGCCAGACAGCCGATGCATCGACATCAATCACACCCACGTCCGGGGGCGGAAACGGTTGGCCCGCTCCACCAGTTCGATCCTGTCCTCGCCCCGCTGCGCCAGCCGCGCGAGGACGCGGTACGAGCGCTCCAGGCCGAAGCGCAGGCCCTGCTCGTCCAGATGACTGCCCAGCAGCGTGGTGCGACCGGGGTCACTGCCCCGGCTACCCGACAGTACCCAGTCCAGGGCCGAGCCCAGAACCTCGGTCGACAGCCGTTCGCGGCGCACGGCGTCGAGACCGAGCCGCTCAAGTGCCTCCACCTGCACGGCAGCTGCCGTCAGATCAGGCAGCAGCTCCTCCTCCGGAGACCGGTCGCGCAGACGTGCCCGTACCGCTGCCACCCGTGCGGCGGTGTAGTGGATGGACGACTCCGGTACGGATTCCAGCGTGCGCACCGCAGCAGCCCGGTCGCCGGTGGCCAGCTGGACCCGGGCCAGACCGAAGGCCGCGCCCACGAAGCCCGGGTCGGTGATCCAGACGAGCCGGTAGTACTCGGCGGCGTTGTCCAACTGCCCCAGGACCTCGGCGCACAGACCGAGGGCGAGCTTCGGCGCGGGCTCGCCGGGGAAGGCGTCGTAGATCGCGTCGAAGGACAGGGCGGCGATGGCGTCGTCGCCGGCGGCCAGCGAGGCGATGCCGCGTGCCCACACCACGCGCCAGTCGTCCGGGTGGCGGGCCTCCAGGTCCGTCAGGACGGGCCCCGCGGCGTCCAGTTCACCGAGCTCCAGGTGCGCCCGTAGTGCCCGCAGCCGCAGTTCGGCCGAATCGGCGGGCGCCGAGCCGAGGGCGGTCAGCAGGTCGGCCGGGGCGGACGCCATCAGCCCGGCCAGGAACCCGGCATTCAGGTCGCCCGCGTCGACCAGCGGCACCGGCAGCGCCAACGCCATGTCCCGGGCGTCCAGCTGCGCCAACCGGGTGAGCGCGAGCAGCGCCGGGGCCGGGGCGGCGGGAGCGGCGGCAGGCGCCGCAGAGGGCGCGGGGACCGGTGCCGACCTCGGCGGGGGCACGGGCAGGGACGCGGACCCCGGAACGGGCGCGGGCACGCCGCCCCCGCTGCTGCGCCGGGTCGCCTCGGAGCCCAGCGGTGCCGCCGTGACGGGGGACCCCGCCGCGGGGGCCCCCGCAGACGGCGTCCCGGGAGCAGCAGCCGCCACCGCCGGGGAGGCGCCGGACCGGTGGGCCCGGGCGCCCCGACCCGCCCTGCCGAGCCGGGCGGACCAGCCGGCTCCGCCGGCCCTGCGCCCCGTCACCTCCCGGACGCCCAGCCGGGACACCTCCGCACCGGCCAGGTCCGCGAACAGCCGCGTGTCCGGAACCCGCGTCTCGGGCCCGAACAGCGTGGACAGCTGCGGCCTCGGCGTGCCCGTCTGGAGGGCGACGACCTCGCGCAGCACGCCCGTCAGCTGGTCCGCCATCTCCTGCGCGGACGAGAAACGCCGGTCCGGGTCCGGATCGGTCGCCCGCACCAGCAGCCGGTAGAAGGACTCGTACCGCTGGAACACCTCGATGTGCTGCGGATCCGGCAGCGAGTCGGCGAAGACGTTCGTGTACCCCTGGAAGTCGAAGGTGAGGACGGCCAGCGTGCGCGCCACCGTGTACAGGTCGGAGGCGACGGACGGGCCGAGCTCGGCCACCTCCGGCGCCTGGTAGCCGACCGTGCCGTAGATGGCCGACTGGTCGTCGTCCATCCGGCGGACCGCGCCCATGTCGATCAGCTTCAACTGGTCCTGCTGCTGGATCGCGTTGTCCACCTTGAAGTCGCAGTACAGGAGGTTGCGGCTGTGCAGGTGCCCGAGGGCCTCCAGGGCCTCGATCCCGTAGGCGCAGGCATGCTCGACCGGTAGCGGGTCGCGGCGGCCGTCGGGCCGGCGCCGCTCGTTCGCGATCTCCTTCAGGGACTTGCCGCCGACGTACTCCATGACGATGTACCCGTCCAGCGAACCGGTCCGCTGGTCCAGGTGCTCCACGAAGTTGTAGATCCGCACGATGTTGGAGTGCTCGATCTCGGCGAGGAAGCGCCGCTCCGATATGGCGGCGGCCATCGCGTCCTGGTCCCCGGTGTCCAGCAGGCCCTTGAGCACCACCCACCGGTCGGCCACGGCCCGGTCCACCGCCAGGTACACCCAGCCGAGGCCGCCGTGCGCGAGGCAGCCCGCCACCTCGTACTGGCCGTGCACGACGTCCCCGGGGCGGAGCTTGGGGACGAAGGAGTACGGGTGCCCGCACTTCGTGCAGAACCCCTCCGTCCGGCCCGGCCGGTCCCCGCGGGCCCGGCCCACCGGAGCCCCGCAGTCCGACCGCGAGCAAAACCGCTTGCGCTCCGGCACCTCCGGGTTCTGCAGCACCGCCGTCGACGGATCCGGGCGCGGCACCTCCGGTACGTTGACCAGCCCGGCCCCGAGCCTGCTGCGGCCCGAGGAGCCGGCCGACGAGCCCGAACTGCGCACCGACACCGATCGGGTCGACCCGACCCCCGGCAGCCGGCCCGACACCGAGCGCCGCGAGGACGAGGACCGCGAAGACCGGGAGGAACGCGAGGACCCGGAGGAGCGGGAAGAGCGCGCCGAGGACGACTGCGACGAGGACCCCGGACGGCCCGATCCCTGCGAGCCCCGCGGGTCGGCGTGCCGTGCCGGGCTCGTCATCCCCGTCGGCGGCGACACCAGCTCCTCCGCGCCCGCGGCGACGGCGCCGACGGGCGCCAGCCCGCACGTGTCGCAGTACAGACCGCCGCCGCCCATGTCCTCGTACGACCCCGGGCACCCGGGGCGTACGCACGCGGTTCCGGCCAGGCTCATGCGTCGTCCTCCTCAGCCGGCCCCGCGGGCCGGTCCTGCTGCGGTGCCAGTGACTCGGCGGCCGCCTGCTGGTAGCGCAGCACGGCCTGTTCGGCGGCCCGCAGGTCGCACGGGGCGCTCCACAGCATCCGTCGGGCCGTGTCGTACCGCTCGATCAGCAGGGGGTCCTCCGCCAGGCCGAGGCGGGCCACCTTCGCCCGGTACGCGTCCAGCCGCCCGCGGAGCTCGGCCCGTACCGCCAGCGGTGCCGTCACCGCGGTCAACGAATCGCGCGCCCGTCGCAGTTCCTCCTCGGCCCGCTCCTCCAGCGCCTCCAGCAGCGGCGAGAGCCGGTGCCAGCGGGAGTTGCGCCGGTGGTCGGAGGCGAGCGCCAGCTGCTCCTGCAGTGCGGTCGGCGGCCCGCTCACCACCGGGACCTCCGATGCCGCGATCTTCGCGAGCACCTCGGTGCGGGCCGTGCGCGCTTCCGCGAGGGTCCGGTCGGCCCGCGAGAGCACGTCCCGCAGGCTGATCAGCCGCTGCTCGGCGTCCTGCCGGACGGCCAGCACCGCCTCGACCTCCCGGCGCACGTCCTCCAGCGCCAGCGCGGCCCGGTCGTAGCGGGTGGTGTCCGGGCGGCCGCAGCCCGGCGCGGAACTGCCCGCCGCGGGCTGCCAGAAGGCCAACGGGTCGGCGATGACCCGGGCGCGGAGCTCGGTCAGTTCGGCGGTGATGGCCTCCAGGTCGTCGCCCGACGGGTGTTCGCCCGGGCGGACCCCGACCGAGTGGGCGAGCGAGCGGGTGCGGCGCAGCTCCGCGGAGAGCAGGTCGATCCGGGCGGGCAGCGCCGACCACACCGCGTCGGCGGCCACCACCACGTCGAGGGAGCTCGCGTACAGCTCGTTCATCCGGGCGAGCAGTGCGGCGAGCGAGAGCCGCTCCGCCAGGGCCGCGCCCTCCGCCGCCGCTCCCGCGATCAGCACGCCGGGCCCGCGCAGCCGCTCGGTCAGCTCGACCAGCTCCTCGCGGGTGGGCCAGCGGCGCCGCTCCCGGATCTCCCGGGCGGCGTTCAGCGCCCCGCTGTAGGCGTCGAAGTACGTCCACAGCCGGGTGATGGCGGCGTCGGCGGCCGCCCAGCGCTCCTTGGTGACCCCCGTCAGGTCGGCGCCCTCCAGCAGCCGGCGCCCGGCGTGGTCCTGGAGGGCGAGCAGCGAGGTCTCCACGGCCTCGTGCTCAGCGCCGAGCCGGGCCAGGGCGCGGTCGACGTCGTCCCGGTTCATCACGGCCGAACCAGCCTCCACGTGCCCCGTCCCCGCCTTCCTGCCGTCGGGTTCCCGCTCTGTCACCGGTCTCAGTCCCGGTACTTGGGTGCGGGCGGCCCGGCCACACCGGGCAGCACCGGCTTGAGGTGCGCGGTGTAGGCATGCATCCAGGGGCTGCCGTCGCCGCCGGCGCGGTAGCCCTCCAGCACCTTGTTGACCCGTCGCACCAGGTCCGTGGCCCCCTTGTTCATGGCCACCCCGTAGAACTCCTTGGTGAACGGGGAGCCGACGAGCCGCACCGACGGGTCCTGCGCGGCCTGGCCGGCGGCCAGCGCGTTGTCGGTGACGATGCCGTCCACCTCGCCGAGCTGGAGCCGGACCAGGCAGTCCAGCTGGTTGGGGACGAGGACGGGCACCGCGCCGTAGGACTGGCCCTTCAGGGCGGCTTCGGCGGTGGAGCCCGCGGCGGTGCAGATCCTGCGGCCCTTCAGCGAGGTGTCGTACCCGGTGATCGGCGAGCCCTTGGGGGCCAGGACCTGCTGCCCGGCCTCGAAGTAGGCGGTCGAGAAGGCGACGTCCTCCAGCCGCTTGCAGTTGATGGTCATGGTGCGGACCACGACGTCGACGCGGCCGTCCTGCAGTGCGGGGATGCGCTGGCTGGTGGGGATCGCCCGGTAGATGACGGCGTTCTCGTCGCCCAGGATGTCCTTGGCGATGGCCTTGACCAGGGCGATGTCGAAGCCGTCGAGGCGGCCGTCGACCGGGTTGCGGTACCCCCACTTGAAGCTGTTCTGGTCGACGCCGGCGACGAGCTTGCCCGCCTTGCGGATCCGTTCGATCGTCGGCCCGTCCACGCCGGACGGGCGGAGGCTGGCCTCCGGGTCCGGGCAGGTGTCGGTGAGCGTCCAGGGGGTCTGCGGGGCGGCCCGCACCGCGTCCGGCGCGCGGACCACGGCCGGGCGGCCGCCGTCCGGGGACGCCTGGGCCAGCGGCAGCAGCACCGTCGCCGCCGTCACCGCGCAGGCGGCGGCCATCGCGCTGACCCCGCCCCAGCCGCGCAGTCGGCCCGCCAGACGGCGCACCCGGGACGTGCGGGCACGCCCATCGGCCGGGCCGCCGCCGGCTCCGGCGCCCTGCCCGTCCCTGCGTCCGTCCTCGCTCACGAGTATCCGCATCGCTGTCACCTGTACTCCGAAAGCCGGCGCCCTATGCCGAGCAGGGCGGCGCCGGCGCCGACGACGGCGAGCGCCGCCGAACCCGTCATCAGGCCGCCCAGCGCGCCGAGCCCGTCCCCGGCCGCCAGGGTGAACTCCCGCTGCTCGTGGGCGAGGGCCTGCTCCAGCGAGGCGTCCACCCGGTCGAACGAGGCGCCGCTGCTGTCCTTGTGGTCCTTGTCGCCGATGACCTGGGGCAGCGCGTCCTGGTAGTCGCCCCTCAGGTCCGTCTCCCGGGCCGCCGCGTGCCGCTGCTTCCACTGCTGGACGGCGTCCGCCGCGCGGGCGACCGGCTCCCGGCCGGGGTCGTCGTCGGCGAGCTGCCGGGCCTTCGCCAGACCCGCTTCCAGGTCCTTCATGTTGGTCGCGAAATCCACGTCGTACTTGTCGGACTTCTTGTCCTCCGCCAGGACGGCGCCCCGCGCGATCAGCGTCAGGTTCTCGTTCGCGCGGGCCTGGAGGGCTGCGATCCGCGCATCGTTGAGGACCTTCAACGACTCCTGCCCGTCCGTGCGCGCCTCGGCCAGTGACGCCCGCGCCACCCCGTGGCCCACGGCCAACCACAGCAGCACCACCAACGAGGCGGCGGTCGCCGCGACGAGGCCGTGGTTGAAGACCCGGTTCGTGCGCCGGTAGTTGCGGTGCTGCGCCCACCCCAGCGCGGCCAGCGCGAGCAGCCCGGTCCCCAGCGAGGCCAGCGGTAGCGCGCGGGCGTCGGCGTGGTCCCGGTGGAGCCGGCCCGTCTCCGCCGCGTACAGCCGCTGCGCGGCCGGCAGGAGCTGGGTGCTCATCTGTTCGTTGGCGTGGCGCAGGTAGGCGCCGCCGAGCGGCAGCCCCTGCTTGTTGGTGGCCCGCGCCTGCTCTATGAGCCCGGTGTAGCGGGGCAGCTGCTCGCCGAGCAGCGCGATCTGCTTGCGGGAGTCCTCGTCCGCCGCGGTGTTGGCGGCCGCGCTCACCAGCAGCCGGGAGGCGTTGGCGATGTCCTCCTCGTACCGCTTGCGGACCTCGCGGGGCTCGTCCGCCCCGGCCAGGAAGCCACTGGAGGAGGCCGTGTCCGCGTCCGCGAGGGAACGGTAGATGCTCGCCGCGTCCGCGCTCAGCGGCTGGCTGCGGCCCACCACGTCGTCCGCGGCAGTGACCCGGTCGGACACCTCCCACACGGTCACCGCTCCGAACAGCAGCACCAGCGCGGCCAGTACGGCGCCGATGGTGCGGAGCCGGCCGGGCTCGGTCGTGGCGGCGGCACGCAGCCGCTCCACGCCCTCGGCCCAGGCGGTACCGGTCCGGACGGGGCCGTCCGGGGGTGCCGCGGGCGGCGCCGCGGCCGGCCCGGCGCCGCCGCCGGGCGCGTGCGCGCGTGATGTGATGGCCACCCTGACCTCCCCCTCGGTCCTGCCCCTCGGTCCTGAAATGCTTCGCAGCAGTATGGCGGGAAGGGCGGTCGATCACAGCACCCGGTGCCGGATCCCGGGTGATCCGCCCCCTGCGCGCGCCCCCCCGACGAGCCCCGCCTCCCCCACCACCCCTTCATCGTCCCTACGTCTTCCCAGCCGCCACGGTTCCAGACGCGGGACCGCCGCGGGCAGGTTCACCCGAAATGGGCACGCAGTTCCGCGTGGGCCGCGGGCGGCGCCCCCAACGCGTCCAGGCCCAGCAGCGCGGCCCCCAGCACCGGCGGGGCCGAGACCACCGACACCCGGGCCAGCGGCGCCCGTTCGGCCAGCCCCGCCCTGATCGGCCCGTCGAGCTGCGGATGCCCGGCGGTGAGCACACCCCCGCCGAGCAGCACCGGAGCCTCCTGCGCGAGCAGGTCCAGCCGGGTCAGGGCCACCGACGCCAGGGCCACCACCTCCGCAGCCTGCTGCTCCACCAGTGCGGCGGCCACCCGGTCGCCGGCCGCGGCCACCTCGAACAGCACCGGGACCAGCTCGTGGATCCGCCGCGGCGCCAGCTGCTCCAGGTGTAGCGCCTCGATCAGTGCGGCCATGGAGTCGAGCCCGAAGTGCCCCGGCAGCGCCGCCGCCAGCCGCGTGGGCCCGCCCCGGCCGTCCTCGGCCCGCGCCGCCCACCACAGGGCCTCCCGCGCCAGGCCGCCCCCGCCGCCCCAGTCGCCGGAGATCCGGCCGACGGACGGGAACCGGACGGTCCGCCCGTCGGGCAGCATGCCCACGCAGTTGATGCCGGCCCCGCACACCACCGCCACCCCGCGGGGTGGCTCGGCGCTCGGCAGCCCGGCCCGCAGGATCGCGAAGGTGTCGTTGCGGACCTGCGTGGCCGCGCCCCAGCCGCGGGCCGCGATCGCGTCGGCGAGCTGCTGTTCCTCCACGGGGAAGTCGGCGTTCGCCAGGCAGGCCGAGACCGTGTCGGCGTACGGGAGGCCGTCCGCGGCCTCCTCGCCCGCCCGGCCCGCCCCGGCCGCCGCGCCCGCCCCGGCCGCCGCGCCCGCCCCGGCCCTTTCACTTATACAC
>NZ_JBHWJJ010000080.1:0-36024 GCF_042732005.1 Streptomyces sp. NPDC059851
GCGCCCACCGATATCTACACACCCTAAATCGGCGGCAGCGTCTGATGTTTATAAGAGACCGGTGGGTGGTGAGCGCCCCGAACCGGACCCCGCCGGGGCTGCGGGCGATGCCCCGCAGCCCCGGCAGCCGGCGTACGTCGACCAGCAGGCGGGCGCTGTCCTCCCCGGCGCGCAGGGCGGGCAGCAGGCTCTGGCCGCCGGCCAGCACCCGGGCGTCCCGGGCGCCGGACAGCAGGTCGAGGGCCTCGGCGAGGTCGGCGGGCCGGGCGTAGTCGAAGTCGGTGAGGATCACTGGGCCCCTCCGCGCAGGCGGCGCCACACCTTTTCGGGCGTGAGCGGCATGTCGATGTGCGTGACGCCCAGGTCGGACAGGGCGTCGACGACCGCGTTGACGACGGCCGCGGCCGGCGGCACGGTGGCGATCTCGCCGGCGCCCTTGGCGCCGAGGACGTTGTGCGGGGTGGGCGTGACCGTCCGGTCGAGCGTGAAGAACGGGGCGTCCGCCGCGCGCGGCAGGGCGTAGCTGCTGAGGTCACGGGTGAGCAGGACGCCCTGCTCGTCGTAGACGGCGGCCTCCATCAGGGCTTGGCCGAGGCCGTGGAGGATGCTGCCCTCGATCTGGCCCCGCACGACCTTCGGGTTGCCGATGTTGCCGGCGTCGTCGACGGCGGTGTACGCCACCACCTCGGTTTCGCCGGTGAGTTCGTCGACCTCGACGACGGCGACGTGGGTGCCGAAGGGGTAGTTGAAGTCCGGCGGGTCGAAGTGGGTGGTCTCGTCGAGGGCGGGCTCGATCTCGGGGGGCAGCCCCCAGCCGTACCAGAGGGCCATCGCCATCTCGGAGAACGTCTTGCCGTTGTCCGGGTTGCCGGCCTCGTGGACCCGGCCGGCGTCGTAGACGACCCGGTCCTCGGGGACGCCGAGGAGCACCGCGCCGGCCCGGACCATCTTGTCCTTGATCTTGCGGGCGGTGAGGGCGACCGCGGGCGCGGCCATGCTGTACGAGCGGGAGCCGTACGTGCCCTGCCCGTACGGGGCTTTCAGCGTGTCCCCCTCGTACACCTGGACGGCGGCCGGGTCGATGCCCAGTTCGGCGGCGGCGACCTGCGCGAAGACGGTTCCGTGGCTCTGGCCGGTGGAGGCGGAGCCCACGGTGACGGCGACCTCGCCGGTGGGGTGGACGCGGATGTTGGCGCTCTCCCAGGTGCCGCCCAGCATGCCCTCCTGGGACATCCGGGTGGACGGGCCGACCCCGCAGACGGCGACGTAGGTGGCGAGCCCGACGCCGAGGCGCTTGCCGCGGGCGCGGGCCCCGGCCTTGCGGGCGGGCACGTCGGCGTAGCCCGACAGCTGTAGGGCCTTGTCGAAGTTCTCCCGGTAGCTGCCGGAGTCGTAGGTCCAGCCGAGGCCGTTGTCGTACGGGAAGCGGTCGTCCGGCACCAGGTTCCGGCGGCGGACCTCTGCCGGGTCCATGCCGATCTCGCCGGCGTACCGGTCGACGAGGCGTTCCATCAGGAACGCGGCCTCGGCGCGGCCGCTGCCGCGCTGGGCGCCGAGCGGCACGGTGTTGGTGAAGGCGGCGTACACCTCGCAGAACGCGGCGGGGATCTCGTACATGCCGGTGAGGGAGCGTCCCATGAGCGCGGTGGCGACGCCGGGGCCGATGGTCGACGGGTAGGCGCCGAGGTTGGCGTAGCTGGTGCAGCGCACGGCGGTGATGCGGCCGTCGCGGGTGCCGGCGAGGGTGGCGTGCTGGCGGTGGTCGCGGCCCTGGACGGTGGAGTTCATCAGGCCGGTGCGGGTGTCCACCCACTTCACGGGCCGGCCGAGCGCCTTGGACAGCAGCAGGACCAGCGCCATGTCGGGGTAGAGGTACCCCTTCGTGCCGAAGCTGCCGCCTACGGTCGGTGCGATCACCCGGAGCTTGTTGAAGGGGATGCCGAGGACCAGCGCCGACAGCAGGAAGCGGTGGTTGTGCGGGCCCTGGGTGGAGGCGTACAGGGTGTACTCGCCGGTGGCGGCGTTGAAGTCGCCGACGGCGCCGCGCGGCTCGATGGGGCTGTTGATGGTGCGCTGGTTGACCAGGTCGAGCTCGACGGTCACCTCGGCCCGGGCGATGGCCGCGTCGGTGGCCTCCTCGTCGCCGCAGGTCCAGTACGCGTTCAGGTTGCCCGGGACGGCGTCGTGCAGCTGCGGGGCGCCGTCGGCGAGGGCGTGGTCGGCTCGGGTGACCACGGGCAGCGGCTCGTACTCGACGGCGATGGCGGCCAGGGCGGCGGCGGCCTGGTGCGGGGTCTCGGCGACGACCACGGCGATCGGGTCGCCGACGTGCCGGACGGTGTCGCCGGAGAGGACCGGGCGGGCGCCGGGAAGTCCGTAGGGGTGGGGCGGGAAGTGGCTCTCGACGCCGCCGGGGATCCAGATGCAGGGCAGCGGCATGACGTCGGGGAAGTCCGCGGCGGTGGCCACCTTCAGCACGCCGGGCAGCTGCTCGGCGGCCTTGGTCTCGACGGACAGGATCCGCGCGTGGGCGTGCGGGCTGCCGAGGATGGCCATGTGGGCGGTGCCGGGCAGGTTGATGTCGGCGACGTACACCGCCTCGCCGCGCAGGAGCTGCGGATCTTCGCGGGCGTCGAGGGGCGCGCCGAGCACACCGCCGGCCGGCGTCTGCTCTTGCGGTTCCGCCTGTTCCCGGTCCTGCTCCTGGAGCGGGTCCTCCCCCGTAACGGCGGTCATGTCCTCACCCCTCCCGTCCGGACGCGGAGGCGGGCACGGCCGCGTTCTCCCCGAGCTCCTCGGGGACCTCGGCGCGGGCGGCGGCGCAGGCGCGCTGCACGCCCCGTACGACGCTGTGGTAGCCGGTGCAGCGGCACAGGTTGCCGGTGAGCCACTCGCGGATCTCGGGTTCGGTCGGGGCCGCCCGGCCGGCGGCGTCGTTGGTGAGCGCAGTCTCGACGAGTTCGCCCAGGGCCATGACCATGCCGGGGGTGCAGAACCCGCACTGGGTCCCGTGCTCCTCGCGCAGCGCCTCCTGGAGGCCGGTGAGGCCGCCGCCCTCCTCCCTGACCCCCTCGATGGTGGTCACCGCGGAGCCGGCGGCCGAGGCGGTGAGGACCAGGCAGCTCTTGACGGACCGGCCGTCGAGTCGGACGACGCAGGAGCCGCACTGCCCGGTGTCGCAGCCGATCTTGGTGCCGGTCAGGCCGAGGCCGTCCCGGAGCCGTTCCACGAGCAGTTCGTTCGGCCGGGCCGAGAACTGCTCGGGTCTTCCGTTCACGTTCAGTGAGAGATCCATGCCAGCGCCTCCGCTTGCGTGAGCGGCCGGTTGAAAAGGGGCCCGCCGGGCTGCTGGAGAATTCCTCCGGCGTGCAGCGGGCCGGTGTCGACGGCGGCGAATCCGAGATCCGTGATGATTCCCGCGACGATTTCCTTCGCTTTTCCGTCGTCGCCCGCCGTGAAATGGGCCAGGCGCTCGCCCTGGGCGGTGCCGGCCACGGCGAGGGTTTCGTAATGCATGGTGTTCAGGGACTTCACGACCCGTGCGCCGGGATACCACTCGGCGACGAGTTCGCTTGAGGTGCGCCCGTCGAGGTCGGCGGGGGTGCCCGGGCCGCCGAACGCGTTCGTGGCGTCCACCAGCACCCGGTCGCGCAGGGCGTCCGGCGGCAGCAGCCCCCGGACCGCGGCGTGGGGCAGCATCAGCACCAGGAGGTCTGCCCGGTCGGCGGCCCCGGCGGGGTCCGCCGCCGCGGCCGCCGGGCCCAGTTCGGCCAGTAACGGGCCGATGGACTGAGGGCCGCGGGCGTTGGCGAGTACGACCTCGTGGCCGGCGGCCACCAGGATGCGTGCCAGGGTGGAGCCGATCCGCCCGGTGCCGATGATGCCTGTGCGCATGTGCTGCTCCTCGTCGTGGCCGTCGTGCCGTCGTGCCGCGGGCGCCGTCGGACCGTGGTGCCCGGGCGCCGCCGGGCCGTCAGTCCATGCCGATCCAGACCGACTTGGTCTGGGTGTAGCTTTCGAGGGATTCGGGTCCGCACTCGCGCCCGTAGCCGGACGCCTTGTAGCCGCCGTAGGGCACCGAGGGGTCGTACTGGTTGTAGCAGTTGACCCATACCGTGCCGGCCTTGATCTGGGAGGCGACGCGGTGCGCCCGCCGCAGGTCCTTGGTGTGGACACCGGCGGCCAGGCCGTAGGCGCTGTCGTTGGCGATGCGGATGGCGTCTTCCTCGGTGTCGAACGGGATGATCGACAGGACCGGGCCGAAGATCTCCTCCTGGGCGATCCGCATGTCGTTGTCGACCCCGGTGAAGACGGTCGGCAGGAAGTACAGCCCCTGGCTGGAGGCCCCCTCGGGGGTCCAGCCGGTGCCGCCGGTGCGCAGGACGGCACCTTCCTTCTCCCCGACCTCGATGTACGAGCTGACCTTGTCGAACTGGCCGCGGTGGGCCAGTGGTCCGAACAGGGTCTCCGGGTCGCGCGGGTCGCCGGGCTTGAGGGCGGCGGCCCGGCGGACCAGGCGCTCGACCAGCTCGTCGTGGATCGGGCGCTGGAGCAGCAGCCGGGAGCCCGCGGTGCAGATCTCGCCCTTGTTGTAGTAGATGCCGAAGAAGGCGAGTTCCTCGGCGGCGTCGAGGTCGGCGTCGGCGAAGACGATGTTGGCGGACTTGCCGCCGAGTTCCATCGTGACCTTCTTCAGGGTGCCGGCCGACTTGCGGATGATCGACTGGCCCACGGCGGTGGAGCCGGTGAAGGCGATCTTGTCGATGCCGGGGTGGTCGGTGAGGGTCTCGCCGAGCTCCACGCCGGGTCCGGTGATCACGTTCAGCACGCCGTCCGGGATCTCCGCCTCCTGGAAGAGCTCGGCGATCTTCAGGGCGGTGAGCGGGGTGGCCGGGGAGGGCTTGTGGACGACCGTGTTCCCCGCCGCGAGCGCCGGTGCGATCTTCGTCATCGACAGCAGCAGCGGGAAGTTGAAGGGGGTGATGGCGCAGACCACGCCGAGCGGCTCGCGCAGGGTGTAGGCGAGCTGTCCGCCGGCCGGGGCCCGGGAGGAGCCGTCGACGCGGGTGACGGCGCCGGCGTAGTAGTGCATCAGCTGGGCGGCCATGGGGGCGTCGACCGTGCTGGAGAAGGCGAACGGCTTGCCCATGTCCACCGTCTCCAGGAGGGCGATCTCCTCCAGGTCGCGTTCGATGAGTTCACCGACCCGGTTCAGCCGCAGGGCGCGCTCCTGGGCGGACAGTCTGCTCCAGGGACCCTCCTCGTACGCCGCGCGGGCGGCGGCCACGGCCGCGTCCGCGTCGGCGGTGGTGGCCTGGGCCACCGGTACGATCTCCTGTCCGTCCACGGGGCTGATGTCGGGCTCGGTCCGGCCGTCCTGCGCCGGTACCCACTTGCCGCCGATGAACAGCTTCCCGGGGTTGGCCAAGGGCTGGTCGCTGAGCGCGCGCCTGGTCATGGCTGATGCCTTCCGGTGTCGGGGGTGCGGGGTGCTAGCCCTTCGCGAGCTGCTGCAGGAACGTCTCGGCGAGGGCCTTCGATGAGTAGGGGTTCTGGCCGGTGGTGAGGTTGCGGTCGACGACCACGTGGGAGTCCCAGATCGCCTCGGCCTTCTCGTAGCGGGCGCCGAGCCGGGTCAGCTCGGTCTCCAGGATCAGCGGGAGCCGGCCGGCCATGCTGGTGACCAGTTCCTCGCTGTGCGAGAAGGCGGTCATCCGGTAGCCCTCGAAGGGCCAGCGGCCCTCGCCGTCGCGCAGGGCGAGCAGTGCGGTGTGGCCGTGGCAGACGGTGGCGATCGGCTTGTCCCGGGCGATGGCCCAGCGCAGGACCTGGGCGAGGGCGTCGGACTTGGGGAGGTCTCCGATGGCGCCGTGGCCGCCGCTGACGTACAGGCCGTCGTACGCGGCGACGTCCTCCTCCTTCAGGGACTCCACGGCGAGGGGGGTCTTGAGCTGGGGGGCGCTCTCGATGACTCTGACGTACTCGGCGGCGTTGGCTGCGTCCTCGTCGGGTGAGCCCTGGGGGCGGACCCACTTGAGGAACTGGGGGTCGATGCTGGTCTGGTCCACGGTGGGGAGCCGGCCCCCGATCGTCGCCACGTCCACGGTGTGGCCCGCGGCGGCGAACAGGGTGTAGGGGACCACGAATTCCTCGGCCCAGAATCCCGAGGGGTGCTCTTCTCCGTCCAGCAGGTGGAGGGTCGCCTTGGCCGTCATGACGACAAGAATCTTCATGACTTCTTTCTCCTTGTTCAGGAATCGCTGCCGATTCAACACGCCGCTCGCGGAGGGCGTAAGGGGGGAGCGTCAGGCGCGGGATACTTCGTCACGTGCGTCCAACGCCGAGATGATGGTGCGGAATTCACCGACCAGGGGGTGGTCGGGATGGGCTTCGGCGAATATGCGTTCGCCGTACAGGGCGGCCATTTCCGGGACGTACGGGAGGATTCCGGCCAGGGGGGCGCCGTACACCTCCTCGGCCCGGCGGCGGGCCCCGTCCAGGTCCACCCCCGCGGGAGCCATGCTCACGACAAGTGCGCGACGGCAGGCGAGCCTCCCGGCGAGGGCGATCGTCTCCTCCACCCCCATCAGGTCGATCCGGTCCGCCCTCGCCATGATCATCAACACGTCGGCGCTCGCCATGGCCGCCACCGACTCGTTGTTCAGCCCCGCATGGGTGTCGAGCAGCAGCACGTCCAGACCGTAGTGGTCCGCCAGCCGGTCGAAGCCCTCCGGCAGCAGCCCGACGTCGTACCCGCTCGCCATCAGCTCGCGCAGCTCGGCCGTCCCGGTACGGGCCGGTACGACGTAGGGCCCGCGCGGGCCCGCCCGCCGGGCGGCGGCCTCGATCTCGCACCGCCCGAGCAGGTAGTCGGCCAGGGAGGGGCCCGGGCCGAGCCGGAAGAGCAGGTCCAGGGTGGGCGACTGGATGTCGGTGTCGACCACCCCGACCCGGCGCCCGTCGCCCGCCAACAGGAGGGCGAGGTTGGCCAGGACCGATGACTTCCCGGTGCCGCCGCGGTGCGAGTGCACCACGACGGTCCGGGCCATCAGGCCACCGCCGTACGGCCCGCGGCGGGCCGGTCCGCCGCGGCCGGTCCGGCGTGCGGCCCCCGCGCCGCACGGGGCCGGTGCAGCGCCAGCATGGTGACGTCGTCGTGCTGTTCGGCTGTGCCGGTGTGCTCGCGTACGGCCGTGTCCATCCGGTCGACCACCTCACTGCCGCTCCCCGGGGGGCCGGCGAGCAGCTCCAGCATCCGCGCGTCTCCGAGGAACGTGCCGTCGGGGCAGCGGGCCTCCGGCACTCCGTCGGTGAACACGAACAGGGTGTCCCCGTGGTTCAACTGGGCGTAGCCGAGCGTGAACACGCAGTCGGGCAGCACCCCGACGGCCGGCCCGGTGACGTCCAGCGCGAGTGGGTCCCCGCCGTCGGCACGCAGCAGCAGCGGCGGGTTGTGGCCGCCGTTGATGTAGACGAGGCTGCCGGTCAGCGGGTCGAGCACACCGAAGAACAGGGTGGCGAAGTAGCCCTGCCTGAGGTGGTTGCGGGTGAGGTAGCCGTTGGTGGCGGTGACCGCGTTGAGCAGCGGGGTGGCACCCACGACGGGGATGCGGCGGCTGCCGCCGGCCCGTCCGGCGGCCACCAGGTGCTGGAGTCCGCTGTTCTCGGCGGTGTGCCGCAGCAGGGAGCGGATCAGGGCCATGAAGAGCGCGGCCCCGACCCCCTTGTCGCAGACGTCGGCGACTACGACGGCGAGTCTTCGTCCGCGGGATATCTGGAACACGTCGTAGAAGTCACCCGCGACCTGCCGGGCGGGCCGGAACCGGACGTCGATCTCCCAGCCCTCGGGGACCGGCAGGGCGTCGGGCAGGAAGCCGGCCTGGATCTCGCGGCCGATCTCCAGCTCCTTCTCGTAGCCCATGAGCTCGGCGCGGGCGTCGGCCTCCCGCAGGGTGCGGCCGAGCCCGGCGCGCTCGGAGCAGCTGTGCAGCCGGGCGCCGACCAGGGCGGGCAGGAACGGGGGGACGAGGTAGTCGTGGCCGAGCCGGACGTGCTGCTCCAGGGCGGCGAAGCCGGTCACCGTCCAGACGACGACGATCGGCGCCCCGGCCCAGCCGCGCAGCCGGCGTACGGCCAGGCGTACCGCCTCCCCCTCGGTCTCCGCCGGGGCGAGCAGCACGTCGGCGACGGGCAGCGCGTCCGGCGGGCCGACGAGCAGCTCGCGCAGGGTGAGGCCGACCAGCTCCGCGTCCATCAGGCGCAGCGCGTGGAGGAGCTCGCCGGGCGGCGGCGGGTACTCGTCGAGGATGATCACGGTGGTGGAGGGCATCGGTCCGTCCCCTCGGCTGTGACGGTCAGCGTGCTGATGTTGCGGCCGTCCCTGCGTGCGTAGCCGAACTCGTCCACGCTGGTCAGCGCCAGGTGGATGCCGAGTCCGCCGATCCGCCGGCGCTCGGGGGGAGTCCCGGGGGCGGGCGGTAGGCGCCCCGCGACGGGGTCGAAGGCGGGCGCCCCGTCCACGAGGACGATCTGCACCCGGCCGGGGCCGGAGCGGCCGCGGACGGTGATCCGCCCGCCGCCGCCCCGGTACCCGTGCATGACGATGTTGGTGGCCAGCTCGTCCACGGCAAGCCGGATCCGGTACGTGGCCCGCTTGTCGAGGCCCGCTCCGGCGGCCAGCCGCAGGACGAACGCGGCGATCTCGCCCAGCGCCCCCAGCGTGGCGGGCACCTCCAGTTCGGCGGGCGTCCGCGCGAGTTCGACCATCTCGCTCCTGTGGCTCACTGGTCGGAGAGGACGATGCTGCGGTCCAGCCCGGCCGTCCGGATGGTCCGCGAGACGGGCTCGATCGCGCCGACCACCTTGATGGTCACGTGGTCCGCGACCTTCTGCTGGGCGAAGACCAGGGACCGCAGCCCGGCGCTGGCCATGTAGCCGACCCCGGCCATCCTGATCTCGACCGTGGACGTGCCGTGCCCGGCGGCCTTCTCGATGGTCTGGTGGAACTCCGGCGCGGTCTTGGCGTCCAGCTCGCCCGCCAGCTCGATCACGGTGGTGTCGCCCTCGATGCTCAGGGACACGGAAAGCGGCATGTCAGGTCTCCTTCGGGCGTACGGGTCGGGAGGGTGCGGTCGGGTCCCGCCGCGGGGCGGTGCCCCGCGGCGGGACAGCGGTCAGAGCGCGCGGTCCGGGTCGGGGGTGCGGCCGACCAGGACCACCACCGAGCGCGGGCCGATCAAGTACTTCCCGGCGTTGTCCAGCTCGGGCTCGGTGCCGGGGGTGCGGATGTCGTGCGGGGCCTCGGCCCCGGTGTCCGCGAACAGGTGCCAGCTGCGGCCGTGGGGCAGCGCCGGCAGCTCCAGGTCGTGCGCCTCCCAGTGGGAGTTCATGGCCACGTAGACGACGTCGTCGTCGCCGAGGCCGCAGCGGGCCACCGCCAGCAGCCTGCTCTCGCCCGACCAGTCGGGCTGCCAGGCCCGCGCGCCGTGCCAGCTGATGTCCGGCAGGCCCAGGCCCTCGCGGATCTGCCCGGTCGGGTGGGAGGTGGAGCGCAGCTCCCGGTGGCGGCCCCGGAAGGCGATCATCTCCCGGGTGAAGCGGAGCAGTTCGGCGTTCTCGTCGACCTGGTCCCAGTCGAACCAGGACAGCTCGTTGTCCTGGCAGTAGGTGTTGTTGTTGCCCTGCTGGGTGCGGCCGACCTCGTCGCCGGCCAGCAGCATCGGGATGCCCTGGCTGGTGAAGAGGATCGCCAGCGCGTTCTTCGTCTGGCGCAGCCGCAGCTCGTTCACCGCGGGGTCGTCGGTGGGTCCCTCCGCCCCGCAGTTCCAGCTGTTGTTGTCGTTCGCCCCGTCGTTGTTGCCCTCGCCGTTGGCCTCGTTGTGCTTGTCGTTGTACGAGACGAGGTCGGCCAGGGTGAAGCCGTCGTGGGCGGTGAGGAAGTTGACCGAGGCGGAGGTGCCGCGGCCGGAGTACATGTCCGGGGAGCCGGCGAGCCGGGTGGCCAGCTCCCCGGTGACCCCGGCGTCGCCCTTGAGGAAGCGGCGCACGGTGTCGCGGTACTTGCCGTTCCACTCCGCCCAGCGGCCGTACGCCGGGAAGTTGCCGACCTCGTAGAGTCCGCCCGCGTCCCAGGCCTCGGCGATGAGCTTGGTGTGCCGCAGGACCGGGTCGTACGCGAGCGTCTCCAGCAGCGGCGGATTGGGCAGCGGCGTGCCGTCCGGGGAGCGGCCGAGGATGGCGGCGAGGTCGAAGCGGAACCCGTCGATGTGGTAGTCGGCGACCCAGTGGCGCAGGCAGTCGAGGACGAAGTTGCGCACGACGGGGTGGTTGCAGTTGACGGTGTTGCCCGTGCCGCTGAAGTTGAAGTAGTACCCCTCCGGCGTGAGCATGTAGTAGGTGGCGTTGTCGAGGCCCTTGAAGGAGATCGTCGGGCCCTGCTCGTTGCCCTCGGCGGTGTGGTTGAAGACCACGTCGAGGATGACCTCGATGCCGGCCGCGTGCAGGTCCTTGATCAGGGTGCGGAACTCGTCGCCCTGCATCCCGTAGCGTCCGGTGGCCGCGTAGCCGGCCTTGGGCGCGAAGAACGAGACGGTGTTGTAGCCCCAGTAGTCGTAGAGCCGCTCGCCCGTCTCCGGGTTCGTCCGCGGGTTGTCGCTCTCGTCGAACTCGAACACCGGCAGCAGCTCGATGCAGTTGACCCCGAGCTCCTTCAGGTACGGGATCTTCTCCCGCAGCCCCGCGAACGTGCCGGGGGCGGTGACCTGCGAGGAGGGGTGCCGGGTGAAGCCGCGCACGTGGGTCTCGTAGACGACGAGGTCCTCGGCGGGCAGCCGCAGCGGCGTGTCGTCTCCCCAGTCGAAGTCCTGCAGGCAGACCCGGGAGCGGTACTGGTAGCCGCGGCTGCGGTCCGGCTCCACGCCCCACACGTCCCGGCCGGCGATCAGTCGGGCGTAGGGGTCGGAGAGGACCTGGCGGGCGTCGAAGCGGTGACCGGTGATCGGGTCGTAGGGGCCGTCGGCCCGGTACCCGTACTCGATGTTCTCGTGGTCGAGGCCGAAGACCGTCATGGCGAAGACGCTGCCGGTGCGGAATTCCTCGGGGAACTCCAGCTCGGCCATCGGCTCGGGCTCTCCGCGCTCGTAGATGACCAGGGTCATGGAGGTGGCCTGGTCGGAGTAGACGGAGAAACTGACCCCGCCGGGGACCACGTTGGCCCCGAACGGGTAGGGCTTGCCCGCGCGGACGCGGTACCCGCCCACTTCGTGGGTCGGGTACGCGTCGACGCGCAGGACTTGCTCGGACCGGGCCTCGGTCATCGGGCGACCGCGCTCTCGACCGGAGTCCGGGTCCTGTCCGCGGCCCGGGTGCCCGCCTTGGCCTTGGCCTTCGCCTCGGCCGCGGCGGCCTCGCCGGTCTCGAAGAAGTCGAGGAAGCCGGTGGCCGACATGACGAACCGGACTTCCTCGCTCACCCCGTACAGGGTGACGGCGACCCCGGCGTGCTGTGCCTCGCGGTAGACGACCAGCAGCGTGCGCAGGCCCGCGCTGGACACGTACGTGACGGCCGTGAGGTCGATGCGCAGCGGCCGGCCCTCGCGGACCAGCGGCAGGAGCGCCCCCAGCAGCTGTCCCGAGGTCTCGCTGTTGATCTCGCCGGTGGCGACGAGCACGGTGCCCGCCTTGTTCCGGCGTTCCTTCACGTTCAGAGTCATGGCTTGCTTTCCCCTTCTGTCGGGGCGCCCCCCGTTGAGCGCTATGACGTCACCGGCCGCAGCCGGACTTTGACCTTGACCCGCCCCTGGACGTCGGGCAGCCGGACCGTGAGCCCGTCCGCGTCGAAGTCCGTGTACGGCTTCTCGTCGATCTCGACGGACGCGATCCGCACCGAGCCCGCCGGCAGCAGGTCGGGCGAGACGCGCAGCACGCGGTCGGGCAGGCCGGTCGGATCGGGCTTGAAGTGGAAGTCCATCTCCCGGCCGTTGATGAGCAGGTTGTTGTAGACGGCGGCGAGGTAGCACAGCTCCGCCGAGTGGTACATGGACATCGAGTGGCTGCCTTTGAGCCGCTCGGTGCCGAGCAGGTACGGGGTACCGCTCGCGAGGACGTTGAAGTAGACGGCTCCCTCGTCGTGGTCGAGGAAGAAGGTGTTGTAGAAGGCCTCGGCCTGCCGGGCCTCGCGCAGGAAGGCCTCGTCGCCGACCGTGCCGTGCAGGATGAGGTAGGCGAGGATCGCCTGCTCCTGCTGCCACCAGGCCTTGCGGTCGTGCCAGGCGAAACGGTACGCCTCCTGGTCGCCCTGCTTGATCCGCTCGACCACGTCGTACCAGCCGCCGCGCTGGAGGTCGCTGCCGGCCTCCGGCATGATCTCGCCGATCTTGCGGGCGAGGTCGGCGTAGGCGGGCTTGGCCTTCAGCGAGTTCATCCGCATCAGGTTCCAGGCGATCTTCAGGTTGTGGCCGACGACCGCGCGGTTCTGCTGCCAGCTGTGCGCGGTGTCGTGCGACCAGTCGCGGAAGAAGCGCTCCTGGACGAACGGGCTGTTCGCGTAGTCCGGGAACCGCTCCGCGATGGTGTCGAAGGTGTACTCCAGGAAGTCGGCGTACTTCCGGTCGCCGGTCGCCAGGTACAGGTTGATCAGGTAGGCGGGCGCGTGGTCGCCGACCGAGTTCCAGTTCTTGCGCTCGGCGTTCTCGCCGAGGGACTCGTGGTCCGGGCTGAACAGGATCGGGTCGATGTGCGAGTAGTAACCGCCCTGCTCGCGGTCGAGGAAGAACTTGTCGAAGAGCCGGATGGTGGCGTCGGCGTCGCTCTTGATCCGCACGTCGCCGGTGACCCGGTAGGTCTGGACCGGTCCGGCGAGGGCGTAGATCTGCTCGTACATCGGGATCGCGTCGTAGTCGTCGGCGAACTCCGAGGTGAACAGCTTCTTCTCGGTGTCCCCGTCGACGCTGATGCCGTGGTACCAGTAGACGACGTCCTCTTCGCTGTCCACGACCCGCATGTGCTTGCGCAGGTACTCGGTGCCGCGCTCGGCGACCTCCAGGTACTCGTCCTTGCCGGTCAGCAGGTAGGCCGAGGCCATGCCGTAGACCAGGCGGGAGATCGTGTCGGTCTCCTGCACGTGGCTGGCGGTCTTGTCCCCGCCGAGCCGGATCTCGGTGCGGTACTCGGTGAAGTCGACCGGCCCGTCGCCGAACTGCGCCCGCTTGTAGAAGTCGGCGAGCGACTCGATCTGCTTGATCCACCAGCCCGACTCCTCGAACCGGAAGTCCTCGGCGCCGCGGCCCAGGAACACCAGGCGCTTGGCGTCGAACCGACCGCCGTGCTCGGGGTAGTGGACGCCGTAGGCGAACAGGTACCGGCCGGGCGAGAGCATCTCGTCGATGTGCCCGGAGGCGTCGATGTACGGCTCGTCGAGGTTGCGGACCAGCTCGGCGCTGGGGCCGGAGGCCAGCGAGACGGCGAACTCGCGGCCGTCCGAGGTCTTCAACCGCAGCAGGCGGGAGGCGCTGTCGAACCGGCTGACGTAGCCCGCGATGGTGTCGGAGAAGGAGAAGCTCACGGCGTCCGCCATGTCATGCACCGTCCTTGTCGTGAGAGCGGTCGTCCTCGAATCCCTGACTGACCTCGACGATCACCCCGTCGGGGTCGCGGACCCACACGGTCCGCCAGCCGCAGATGAAGTCGTCGAAGTCGAGCGGCCCCAGGGTCACTTCTGCCGCGTCGCCCAGCCCCTCCAGGAACGCGTCCACGCTGTCGGTCTGGAAGGCCAGGTGGCGCATCCGGCCCGGCTCCTGCGGCCCGTCGCCCCCGGCTACCGCTGGGGGGACCCCCGGCGCCGTACGGGCCGGGGCGTTACCGGAGGCGAACAGCTCCAGGTACGCGTCCCCCCGGCGCAGGAACACGATCTGCGACTCGCCGAGGTCCACGACCCGGGCCCGGGTGAAGCCGAAGTACCGGGTGTAGAACTCCTCGGTCGCCTTCTGGTCCGTGCAGTTCAGGCCCACGTGCGACCAGTCCATCCGGCGCATCAGCCGACCCTCCGCCCCCGGTCGGCGGCGAGCAGGTCGATGATGCGGCGGGCGAACAGGTGGTGGTGGGCGCCCGTGCGCCCGGTGACCAGGTCCCCGTCGACCACCACGTCCTCGTCGACGTACTGGGCGCCCATGTTGCGGACGTCGCCGATCAGGTTGTTGTGGCAGACCACCTTGCGGCCGCGGACCTTCCCCGGGATCGAGGAGGCCAGCCACATGCCGTGGCAGATGATCCCCTTGAGGACGGTCGGCTCGTCGAAGGCCCGCCGCAGCAGGTCCGTCGCCGGCGCGAGGACGTCCACGTCCTCGGTGTAACGGAGCCGGTCGGCGACCATGCCCGAGGGCACGATGACCGCCGCGTACCGGCGCAGCTCCTCGTCGTCCAGTCCCTCCAGGGACCGGTCCGCGGTGAACGGGGCACGGAACTCGTGCCCGGTGAAGGTGATCGAGTCGTTGCCCCACAGCCGGGTCAGGAAGTCGACCTCGGCGCCCTCCTCGGCGAACCGGCGCTGGTAGTAGAAGATCTCCGGCTCGTAGAAGTCGCTCTCCACCAGGACCGCGATCCGGGTCCCGCTCAGCACGCCCTCGCGCAGCACGGCGTCAGCCACGGGACAGCCCCTCTCTGCCGCGGAGGAAGTCCGCCGCACGCTCGGCGATCATCGCGATCGCGGTGTGGCAGTTGCCCGACGGGACGGCGGGCATCACGCTGGCGTCGACGACGCGCAGGCCCCGCACGCCGTGCACGCGCAGCTCGGGGTCGACGACGGAGAGGTCGTCGATGCCCATGCGGCAGGAGCCGGACTGGTGGTGATAGCTCTCCGACTTCTGCTTGACGAAGGTCCGCAGCTCGTCGTCGGTGGCCACGCCCGGGCCGGGTTGGAGCTCCTGCTTGTACCAGGGCGAGAACGCGGAGGTCGCGAAGAGCTCCCGGGCGAGCTTGACGCCCTGCACCATCCGCTCCAGGTCCCACCGGTCCCCCAGGTAGTTGGGGTGGACCAGCGGGTGGGCCAGCGGGTCGGCGCTGGCGAGCCGGATCCAGCCGCGCGAGACGGGCCGGACGACCCCGGGCAGGATGCTGACCGTGTTCGGATGGTCCTTGCCGACGATCACGTCGAACGGGACGTGGACGAAGGCGATCTGCAGGTCCGGGGCGGGCAGCCCGGGGCGCGACGACAGGAACAGCGCGCTCTCCGACAGGTTCTGCGCCGGCGCCGGCAGCTCCTGCGTGACCTCGGCCATCAGCCCGGTCAGCACGTGGTTGTGGAAGTTCTCGCCGACGCCGGGCACCGCCGCGGTGACGGCGATGCCGTGCTCGCGCAGCTGCTCCGGATGGCCGATGCCGGACAGCAGCAGCAGCTTGGGGGATTCGATCGCCCCGGCCGCCACGATCACCTCCCGGCGGGCCCGTACGGTGTGCGGGCCGGGCGCGGCGGCAGTGCTGTGGCCGTCCCGGACGGTCCGGCCCGGGACGTTCGTGGCCGGGGCCAGCTGCACGTACTCCACCCCGGTGCAGGTGTCGCCGTCGAACAGCAGCCGGGTGCTCTGCGCGCTGGTGCGCAGGGTCAGGTTCGGGCGGGCCAGCGCCGGCTCCAGCCAGGCGGCGAGCGCCCCCTGCCGGCGGCCGTCGGCGACGTCGATGTGGTGCCAGCCGGTGCCGAAGAGGCCGCGGCGGGGCCCGTCGGTGTTGAAGTCGGGGATCTCCTCGTGGCCGAGCTCGACGGCGGCGTCGATGAAGGCCCGCGAGACCGGATTGGGTCGGTGCCGGCCGGCATGGGTGACCCGCTGCGGGCCCGTGGTGCCGGTGGTGGCGGCGGTGGCGTCCTCCTGGGCCTCCAGGCGGGCGAAGTACGGCAGGACGTCCTCGTGGGCCCAGCCGGCCGCGCCCTGGTAGGCCCAGTTGTCGAAGTCCGAGGCGTGGCCCCGGATGTGCATCATGATGTACAGGTTGCTGCTGCCGCCGGGGCCCCTGCCGCGGGGCTCGTAGGTGCGGCGGCCGTCGAGCCCGGGCTGCGGGACGCTGGTGTAGCCCCAGTCGACGGGCCCGCCGAGCAGCTTGTACCAGGAGGACGGGTCGTCCACCTCGGGCGGGATGCGGTTGCCGCCCGCCTCCAGGACCAGGACGGAGACGTCGGGGTCCTCGCTCAGTCGGTTCGCGAGGACGCTGCCGGCGGTGCCGGCTCCGACGACGACGTAGTCGTACTCAGCTGCGGCCGTCACGTCTCCCCCTCATCCCTGGTCCAGCACCCGGAACGGGACGGTGTCGTGGTAGTTCGCCATGTAGGCGATCTTTCCGGCCACGATCCGGAAGAAGTTCATGACCTCGGCCTCGATCGCCTCCCCGGAGGCGCTGACGGCACTGAGGTGGGAGACGGCCGCGGCCTTCTCCCCGTCGGTGTCGACGATGAAGTGCACGGGCCGGTTCTGGAAGACGCGGTACATCGTCCCCATGCCCTTCATCATCGAGCGCAGGACCTCCAGCCCCTCGATGTGCCCGGCGAGCTGCTCGTCCATGACCTGGTCGTCGGCGAACAGGTCGCACCAGCGGTCCCAGTCCCCGGCGTTGGCGTACTCGTAGTACTTCCGAAGGATCTCTCGCGTGTCCACGGCGCTCATCGCGCTCCCCTCCCCTATCGGTCCCTGCGGGTTCCGTCCTGCGCGACCGCCGCCCAGAACTGGCTGAACGCGGTCGCCGAGTCCCCGAAGAGCCCGTCGCGGCCCTCCACGATCCGGCCGTCCCGCCACCGCATGAAGTGGAAGACCGGGTAGTCCATCCGCTCGTACGGTGAGGGGCTCGCCGGGTCGGCGCCGTCCCGCAGGGCGGTGTTGCGGCAGACGTCGGCGCTGCAGTCCTCGCCGGTGAGGACGGCCTGGATGTCCATCCGGAACGTGCCGCCCGTGAGCTTGTGGGTCCGGCCCATCAGGTCCAAGAACGCGTCGAGGCTCTCGTACCAGCCCGCCAGCGGGTGGTTGCCCGGCACCAGCCAGCGCAGGTCCTCGGCGTAGTACTCCAGGATGCGCGCCCGGTCCCCGGAGCCGAGGGCCCGGTAGGCCGCCTCGACCCGCTCCCGTGTCACTTCGGTCATCGTCGTCGCTCCTCGCTCGCCGGCGCTCAGAGGGAGGCCGAACCGGGCATCGGCGCCAGCTCGTTGACGGTGTACTGCTTGATGAGCGGCCCCTGCGGGCCCGCCACCACGGTCCACGTCTGGTCGGCGTCGAAGCCGAGCCAGGTGCTGCGGGCGGCCGGCGCGTCCCAGATCTTGGCCTGCCAGTTGACGAGGACCCGGACGACGGCCCGGTCGCCCTCGATGACCGGCTCCACCTTCGTGACGGTGTGCACCTCGTCGAAGAACCGGTGGGTGACGGCCTCGTACCAGCGGCCGAACCCCTCGTGGCCGAGGAAGGTGTCCTCGGGGACCTTGAATTCCAGGTCCTCGGTGATCAGGGCGAGGACCCGGTCGGCCGGCGCGTGCCGGTCCAGTGCCGCGTACCAGGTCTCGGCGAACGTGCGGATCGCGTCCTCGGTCAGCTGCTGCCGCTCGGCGGGCATGCGGTCTCCTCCTGTCCGTGCTGGGTGGTGCCGTGACTGCTGTGCTCGGATGCCGGTGCCGGCCCGGATTCGGGTGCCGGCCGGATACGGGTGCCGGCTCAGATGTGGATGTCGACGAGGAACGGGCCGGGGTGCTCCAGCATCCGGACCGCCGCCGCGGCGGCCTCGTCCGGCTTCTCCACCCGGGTCCCCGCGGCACCGAGCGACCGGGCCAGCCCGGCGAAGTCGATCTCCGGGTGGGACAGGTCGAAGGAGTCCGGGAAGCCGTGCTGCGGGATGTCCCGCTCCCGCCAGTACTGGGCGATGTTGTCGTCCAGCAGCCGGTACTTGCGGTTGTTGCAGACCACGAACTTGGCGTCGACGCCGTGCCGCACCGCGGTCCACAGCGCCTGGTAGGTGTACATCGCCCCGCCGTCCCCGGCGAAGCCGACGACCAGCCGGTCCGGCCGGGCCAGTTTGACCCCGACCGCGCCCGGGAAGCCCACCCCGAGCGAGCCGCCGCGGGTCAGGTGGTAGTCGCCGGGCCGCTCCGGCGGCAGGTAGCGGGTGACCAGGGGCGAGGTCGTCAGCGCCTCGTCGAAGACGATCAGGTCCCCGCCGGTCCGCTCGGCCAGGGTGCGCAGGAAGACCGCCATCGGCGTGCCGTCCTCCCCGTCCCCGGCGGAGTGGGCGGCGAGCGCGCGCTCCCGGGTGCGGGCGTCGACCCGGGAGGCCGCGGCGGCCCGCTGCCGCGGGGTCAACCGCTCCTCCAGTACGCCGGCCAGCGCGCGCAGCGCCTGCCGCGGGTCGGCGGCCAGCCCGAGGTCCACCGGGTGGTTCTTGGCGATCTCGTAGGCGTTCAGGTCGATGTGGACGACCCCGGCCCCGGCCCGGAAGGGGCTGTCCAGCTCGGGGAACACCTCCGGGAAGACGTAGGTGCCCACGATCAGCACCCCGTCCGCGTCCCCGACCAGCTCCCTGCTGTGCGGGCCGAACATGTGCCCCGTCTGCCCGCGGCGCAGCGGGTGCGAGGCCGCGATGTTCACCTCGGAGGAGTCCACCTCGTACACGTCGGCGCCCAGCAGCTCGGCGACGGCGGCGAGTTCGCGCTGCGCCCCGGAGAGCGCCACCCCGTCGCCGACCAGGACGACGGGCCGCTCGGCGGAGGCCAACAGCTCTGCCGCCCGCCCCACGGAGGCCGGGGACGGCGCCACGTCCGTGAGCGGGACCGTGGCGGGTAGGACCGGCTCGGAGTTGAGCTCGTCCAGCACGTCCATCGGCAGGCCCACGAACACCGGGCCGCGCGGCGGGGTCAGGGCGATCTTCACCGCCCGGCGCAGGGTGCGCAGCACGGACCGCGGATCGGTGACCCGGGTCGCGTACTTGGTCACCGGCTTGGCCAGGGCCACCAGGTCACAGGCCATCTGCGCGTCCATCGCGTCGTAGCGGATCCCGGCGTCGCCGGCGACCACGACCAGCGGGGTGTGGCCGCGCAGCGACTGGTAGAGCATGCCGATGCCGTTGCCGAGGCCCACGCCGGAGTGCAGCTGGAGCAGGGCCGCACCCCCGGTGGCCCGGGCGTAGCCGTCGGCGATGCCCGCGGCCACCGTCTCCTGGAGGGCGAGGACGTACCGGAAGTCCTCGGCGGCGTCCGCCGCGTCGAGGAACCCCTGTTCCACCGTCCCCGGATTTCCGAACATCACCGTGAGGCCGTCGGCCTTGAACTGCTCGATCAGCCTTTCCCGTCCGGGAGTGGCTCCCATGAATTCCCCCTCTTTCCCGGAGAGTCTCCGGATCACCAGCCGTACCGGGTGAGGCCGTCCTCCAGGACTTCCACGATCTTCTGCCCCGTGAGGTACGAGTCGGGGGTGGAGCGGCCCGTCACGAACGGGTAATCGACGATCACCGACAGCGGGTGCCCGAAATTCCCGTGGTAGGCCCCGTCCGGGCCGGTCGCATCGCGCAGGATGTACTCCAGCGGGTACGGCGGCGGGCCCATGTTGAAATCGGTTCCGAGGAATCCGGTGCCGTCCTTGTAGTCGTACTCCTTGCAGTGGCCGGTGACGTGCTTGCCCCAGATGATGCTCTTGCGGTCGCCCCAGTCACGGGCGAAGGCCAGGCAGGCGACGCCGTAGCATTCGGCCGCCACGACCTTGCCGGCGTCCTTGAAGGCCAGGACCAGCGCGTGCACGCGCTCGTTGTTGGCCAGGTCGGCGATGGGTCCGCTGCCGCCGACGATGAGGACCGCGTCGTACTCGGCGATGTCGGACGCCAGCCGGTCCAGGTCGCGGTGGTACTGCTCCAGCTTGCGCAGATAGCCCTCGTCGCTCGTGTACGGGCGCTCGGGCACCCACGCCTCGATGTCCAGCGGCGAGTCCAGCCGGCTCGACTGCTCGAATTCCCGTCCCAGCCGGGCGTTCTCCTCGGTGGTCACCGAGCGGCCCAGCGGAGGGTCTACGTAGTTCGCGTCGAGGCTCGGCGGAAGTGCGTGTGCGCGCTTTCCGGTCGGTGTGGCGAACACGACCTCGTAGCCCTGCTCGTCGAACTTCGAGACCGGGCCTATCAGTTCCTCCGCCCAGTAACCGTGTTCGGAGACAATGACCAGAATCTTTCTGCTCACGGATTCCTCCAGGCGCCGCCCGTTGTGTTGGCGTCCACCACACTGCTTGTGTCCGGGAGCCTGCGTCAAAGCGCCGGTGTGCGACTTCGTGAGGTAGCGGCGCACCTGGTGGGGGCACCTCACGTAGTCGTCCGCGGAGTTCATGAAGTAGCCGCGGGACTTCCTGACTTCGGCCGAATCGCTGAACCGTTCACGCACCCGCCGCCTATGGTCTGGACGCGCCGTGAATCACGGGCGCGCGGAGGAAGAGCACTGGGCGGACGAGGAGAGGGACGGGGACGGACGATGACGACGGGCCTGTTGTGCACACACACCGATCAGATACGCCCGGTGGAGCCGGGCAGCGAGGGCTGCGAGGAGTGCTTGGCCCTCGGCGACAGCTGGGTGCACCTGCGGATGTGCCTGAGCTGCGGGCACGTCGGATGCTGTGACTCCTCCAAGAACCGCCACGCCACCCGGCACTTCCGCACCACCGACCACCCGATCGCGGCCTCGCACGAGCCGGGCGAGGCCTGGGCCTGGTGCTACGCCGACAAGCTGATGCTGGACCCGGCATGAGCGCGGCCCCCGAGAGCACCACGGGCACGGCCGCGGCCGCCGCAACCACCGCCGCTACCACCACCGCCGCTGCCGCCGAGCGGGCGGAGAACCGCAAGCCGGTCATCCTGGCCGTGGACGACGACCCGCAGGTGCTGCGGGCGGTCCGCCGGGACCTGCGCAGCGCCTACGGCGACCGGTACCGGGTCCTCGGCGCCTCCTCGGCCGCCGACGCCCTCAAGATCCTCGACTCCCTCGACGAGCGCGGCCACGACCCGGCGCTGTTCCTCGTGGACCAGCGGATGCCCGACGTCACCGGGGTCGAGTTCCTCCTCGAAGCCGTCAGCCGCTTCCCCGACGCCCGCCGGGTGCTGCTCACCGCGTACGCGGAGACGGACGCGGCGATCACCGCCATCAACCGGGTCCGGCTGGACTACTACCTGCTCAAGCCGTGGGACCCGCCGCACGAGCGGCTCTTCCCCGTCCTCGACGACCTGCTCTCGGACTGGCTCGCCACCTACCGTCCCGCGTACGACGGCATCATCGTCGCCGGCCACCTCGTCTCCCCCGGCACGCACGCCGTCCGTGACTTCTTCACCCGCAACGGCCAGCCCTTCCGCTTCCTCAACGTCGAACGGGACCCGGAAGCGCTGACCCTGATCGCGGCCCAGCCCGACGCCGCCCTGCCCCTGGTCCGGTTCCCGGACGGAGCGGTGCTCTCCGCCCCGAGCGACACCGAGCTCGCCCGGCGACTGGGCCTGGCCACCACCGCCTCACGCCCGCACTACGAGTGCGTCATCGTCGGGGCGGGTCCGGCAGGGCTCGCGGCCGGTGTGTACGCGGCCTCCGAGGGCCTGTCCACGCTGATGCTGGACTCCCGCGCCCCGGGCGGCCAGGCAGGCACCTCCAGCCTGATCGAGAACTACCTCGGGTTCCCCTCGGGCCTGTCGGGCGGCGACCTGACGCGTCGCGCCACCATCCAGGCCTCCCGCTTCGGCGCCGAGATCCTGCACCCGGTGGAGGTGGTCTCACTGACCCGGGACGATCCGGCGAAGATCCTCACGCTGTCCGACGGCACGGAGATCAGCGCCGAGACGGTGCTGTTGGCGACCGGAGTCTCGTACAACCGCCTCCAGGCGCCGGGCGCGGAGCGCTTCGAGGGCGCCGGCCTGTACTACGGCGCGGCCACCACCGAGAGCTCGGCCTGCATCTCGCAGCACGTGTACATCGTCGGCGGGGCGAACTCGGCCGGCCAGGCGGCGGTCCACTTCGCGAAGTACGCGGCCCGGGTCACGGTACTGGTCCGCGCGGAGTCGCTGGACGCGAGCATGTCCCGCTACCTGATCGACGAGATCGATCGCACCCCGAACATCGAGGTGAAGGTCCGCACGACGGTGGTCCGGTTGGACGGCGGCGAGCACCTGGAGAAGCTGACCCTGCACGATGCGACGACCGGCGAGGACACGGAGGTCCCGGCCCGCTTCATGTTCACGTTCATCGGTGCCCGCCCGCACACGGACTGGCTGTCGGGCGTCGTCGAGCGCGACGAGTACGGCTTCGTCCTCACCGGCTCCGACCTGGTCGCCAACGGTGGCGAGCTGCCGGCCGAATGGAGCCTGGAGCGGGCCCCGTACCCGCTGGAGACCAGCGTCCCGGGCGTCTTCGCGGCCGGCGACGTCCGGGCGCACTCGGTCAAGCGGGTCGCGTCGGGCGTGGGCGAGGGCGCGATGGCGGTGTCGCTGATCCACCGGTACCGCTCGATGGGCTGAGAGCGAACAAGGACGGGAGCGGCCGCGAAACCCTTGCGATCAAGCGCGCACCGGATGCAACGTCGATTACATGATTACATCCGAGCAGAGCGAGCAGCTGCGCACCTGGTTCGCGGACCGCCTTCCGGTGGACGTGTACGAGTCCCTGGTCGAGGTGGCGGTCGACCGCGAGGAGATCACGGTCGTCGGCACCCTCCCGGCCAACGAGTCGGTCAAGGCGTTCCGCGAGCGCACGCGCCAACAGCGCATGGAGGTCGCCCGGGAGGCGGAGGAGCTCTACCGCCGCAAGGTCGCCTGGGCCGTCGAGTCGGGGGACGACCGCATCCTGTTCACCCACCTGGCCGTCCCGGTGATGACGCGTCTGCGCCAGCCGGAGCGCCAGGTCCTCGACACCCTGGTCGAGGGTGGAGTGGCCCGCAGCCGGGCCGACGCGCTCGCCTGGTGCGTCCGCCTGGTCGGCCGCAACACGGACGAGTGGCTGACCGAGCTGCGCGACTCCCTGGCCAAGGTCCGCGAGGTCCGCGAGGCGGGTCCCGACCGCGGCTCCGACTCCGGGAAGGACGCCGACTCCCAGAAGTCTGGGTCGGAATGACGAAAGCGCCCCACGTCGCGGCATGATCGCGCAAGGCTTGGCCGCGACCGCCCTCCAACGTCCGGCGTCCGACGCCGGACGCCAGACGGGCGACGTCCGACGTCCGACGCCCGAAGCCCGACACAGGGAGAGGCAGGCAGCATGACCACCACCGTCGAATACATCCGCTACCGGATCGCATTGGACGACCAGCAGGCCTTCGAGGACTCCTACCGGCAGGCCGCGGAGTCACTGGCCGCCTCACCCGAGTGCATCGACTACGAGCTCTCCCGCTGCGAGGAGGAGAACGACCGCGAGCACTACGTCCTCCGCATCCGCTGGACCTCGGTCGACGCCCACCTGAACGGCTTCCGCAAGGGCGAACACTTCCCGGCGTTCTTCAACGCGATCCGCCCGTACGTGAAGGCCATCGAGGAGATGCAGCACTACCGCGTCACCGACGTGGCCGGACCGGGAAAGGCCGCATCACAGTCATGAGCACCACGCCCACTTCCGGTACCGGCCCCGCAGCCGGTACCACCCCCACCATCTACGAGTGGATGGGCGGGGAGGAGGCGATGAACCGTCTCACGGAGGCCTTCTACGGCCATGCCCTGCAGGACGAGGTGCTGGCTCCCGTCTTCGCGGGCATGGACGCGGAGCACCCCCGGCACGTCGCGGTCTGGCTGTCGGAGGTCTTCGGCGGCCCGGCCGAGTACACGGCGGGCCACGGCGGCCACATGCACATGGCCACCAAGCACCTGGGCCGCGGCATCACCGAGCGGCAGCGCCGCCGCTGGGTGGACCTGCTGATGGACACGGCCGACGAGGTCGGTCTCCCGACGGACCCGGAGTTCCGCGGGGTGTTCGCCTACTACATCGAGTGGGGCACGCGCATGGCCCTGATCTACTCGGGACCCAATCCTCCGCCGGTGGACGCGGCCGAGGTCCCGGTGTGGTCCTGGGGCCAGACCCCACCGTGGATCCCGAAATCCTGAACCCTGCAACCTCGAACCCAGCGCTCCCCGCGGGGGCCGGCCCGCGCCGGCCCCCGCAGCGTTCAGCGGGCGGCGGCGCGCGGGGGGCTTCCAGCGGATCGGGCCTTCGGCGGGGCGGGGCCGGGCGGGGCGGCCGTGGCTACGCCCGTGCGGCGGCCACGACCACCTCCAGCGGCGGCCCGCCCTGCGTCCCCGCCTCCCGCCAGTGGGCACTGGCCTCCGCCAGCACCTCCCGGAGGACCTCCCAGTCCCCCGGCCGGGCCTCCTCCAGCTCACGCCACCCCGTCACCGCCACCAGCCGCCCCGCGGCCTCCGGCAGCCAGGACAGGTCCGTCAGGCAGTCCGCCAGCGCGTCCCAGTTCCGCCCGAACCACTCCGGCAGGGCGAACGCCTCCGCGCACGCGTCCATCAGCCGCGCCTTCGTCCGTACGCCCTCCAGGTCGAGCCGTACGACCGCCCAGCCCGCCGCCTCGGCGGCGGCCAGCGCGGGATCGAGCGGGTGCTGGTGCGGATGCGGATGCGGATGCGGATGCGGGTCCATGTTCATCGGAGCACCGCCTTGAACGTCTCGTAGTGGTCTTCCGTGTAGTAGAACTCACCGCCCCGCCCGGTGACGATCCGCCGGGGCCCGCGGTCGCGCTCGCCCGGCGTCTTCACGGTGTACTCGCGGTAATAGCCGCGCTCCTGCCGCGGTAGGAGCTTCTCGAAGTTCCCGAACACCGTCCCGTCCTGCCGGTACGGGTACGGCCCGCCCTTGTCGATCAGCGCCAGCACGTCCCGCGCCTGCCGGGGGAGCTCGTCGGCCCGTACGGTCGCCATGCCCGCGGCCCAGGTGGGCGCACCGGCCCGCGTACCCTCGCGCGCCCCGTCGGCGGCGGAGCGCCCGCCGGCGGCCCCGCCGCACCCGGCTGCGGCCGCGACGAGCGCGACGCACAGGAAGAGGGCCCCGAGCAGCCGCCCGAGGAGACGGTGCGGGCGTGGACGTGAGAGCGGCAGCGATCGGGGCACGGTCCGGAAGATCATGCCCCGATCGTGTCAAAGGTGGTCGTTCACCAGGCGCACCGCGGGCGCGGGCTCACTCGTCCGGGTCGGCCCGGTCCAGGGCCGGCCGCAGGCCCGGGGCCGACTCGGTCAGCAGGTAGTCCGCGACCGCCGTGTCCGTGACCAGGCTGGTCACCAGGCCGGAGCGCAACACCGCCCCGATCGCGGCGGCCTTGCGCAGCCCGCCCGCGATGGCCACGACCTCGGGGATCCGGCGCAGCCGGTCCGCCTCGACGGTGATGCAGCGCTCGCCGAGGTCGCGCCCGACCCGGCGGCCGTCCTTGTCGAAGAGGTGCGCGGACATCTCGGCGGCGACGCCGAGCGAGGCGTAGTGCGCCCGCTCCTCGTCGGTCAGCATGTCGTGGACGGTGGAGATGCCCGGCTCCCAGGAGCCGATGGACACCGCAGCGACGGTCACCTTGTCGAAGTACTCGAAGGCCCTCGCGATCCCGGTCTGGTTGCGCAGCGCGGCCGCGGTCGCCGGGTCGGGCAGCAGCATCGGGGCGTAGATGGGGTGCGCGTCGCCGCCCGAGACCTGGGCGGCACGGCGCACGGCTTCCACGGACCCGCGCTCGGCCGTACCGGCGTCGTACACACCGGTGAGCTGTACGACGGTGCACTGCGGGAGTCGCCGCAGGGAGGCGGCCATGTGGATGGTCGACCGGCCCCACGCCAGCCCGAGGACGTCCCCTTCGCTGACGAGCTCGCCGAGCAGGTCGGCCGCGACGGCCCCGAGGTTCTCCGGGTCGGGGGCGTCGTCGGCCGTGTCGGCCGGGGACTCCACGACGACGGCGTGGCGCAGCCCGTAGCGGGCGCGCAGCGCGTCGGAGCGCTCCGCATCGAGCTCGGCCGGTACCCGGATCTCGATGCGGACGAGGTCGCGTTCGAGAGCGGTCTCCAGGACCCTGGCCACCTTGAAGCGGCTCACGCCGAACTCCTCGGCGATCTGGATCTTGGACTTGCCCTCCAGGTAGAAGCGACGGGCCATGGCCGCCGCCTGCACCAGCTCCGCGGGTCCCATCCGCAGGGCTGAGCGTCCCGCCGACACACCAGACACCGCGATCTCCTCACTGCTGTTCACATTCTCGACTCGCCGTTCATCCTGTCAGATTCGGCGGCCGTTGATCAGCCTGGACGGCTCCCGTTCACCAAGCCGTCCACCAACCCTTGATTTTGTTGTCCCCGCCGCCCCAGCGACCTCAGTGGCCCCAGCGTCAGTGCCTCGGCCGCTCCGGTGGGCAGGTCAGTGGTCGCACACCCAGGGCGCCGCGGCAATCGCGACGTCCGCCTGCTCGCGCAGCGTACGGACCGCGGCGGCCGGGTCGACCGCGCCGTAGACCGCGCTGCCCGCCACGAACACGTCGGCGCCCGCCTCCGCGCACCGCTCGATCGTGGTGGCCGAGACCCCGCCGTCGACCTGGAGCCACATGTCCAGGCCGTGCTTGGTGATCAGCTCCCTGGTCCGGCGGATCTTGGGGAGCATGATGTCCAGGAACGCCTGACCGCCGAAGCCCGGCTCGACCGTCATGATGAGCACCATGTCGAGCTCCGGGAGGATGTCCTCGTACTGCTCGATCGGCGTGGCGGGCTTGAGCGCCATGGCCGCCCGGGCGCCCTGGGCCCGGATCTCGCGCGCGAGGCGCACGGGCGCGGCGGCGGCCTCGGCGTGGAAGGTGATCGAGCCGGCGCCGGCCTCGACGTACTGCGGGGCCCAACGGTCCGGGCTCTCGATCATCAGGTGCAGGTCGAGCGGCGTGTCGGTGGCCCGGCTCAGGGACTCCACGACGGGCAGACCGAGGGTGAGGTTCGGGACGAAATGGTTGTCCATGACGTCGACGTGCAGCCAGTCGGCCCCCTCGACGGCCTTCACCTCGTCGGCGAGGCGGGCGAAGTCGGCGGACAGGATGCTGGGAGAAATCTGAGCGGCCATGCCCCAAGCCTGCCATGCCTACGCGCGGTTCCGGCCACGACCCCGCATCTCCACGTCGCCGTAGGCCTGCTTAATGGACGTCGGAGATCAATTAGCTTGTCCTTCGAGGTGGCCGTCCGCGACGGTTCGGTACATGACACCCCCCACTCCCCGGCCCGGCCCCTCCGGCTCTCCGACGCCCCGGAGGGCTCCGGGACCTCCGACGCCTCAGACGCCTCCGGCGGCTTCGACCTCGGCGTTCGGGGCCTCGTCGCCCTCTTCGACCCCCGGGAAACCCTTAGGCCCAGCAGCCCAGTCGGGTAGTACGACTGCTCCGGGCCCTGCGGTTGCGGAGCCCGCCTCGCCGTGGGCGAACCGGAACTTCCGCCGTCTCTTCGGCTCCGCCGCCCTCGGCCAGTTCGCCACCAACTCCCACCACGTCGCCGTCCCCCTCCTCGCGCTCACCGCACTCGACGCCACTCCCGGCCAGATCGGCACGCTCGCCGCGCTGTCCACCGCCGCCTTCCTCCTCATCGGCCTTCCCGCCGGCGCCTGGGTCGACCGGCTCCGCACCCGCCGCGTCCTGATCGCCGCGGACCTGGCCCGGGCCGCGCTGCTCGCCTCGCTCCCCCTCGCCTGGTGGCTCGACGCGCTCACACTCGCCCACCTCTACGCCGTCACCCTCGCCCAGGGCTGCGCCACCGTCTTCGCGGAGGTCGGCTCCCAGAGCCTGCTGCCCCGGCTGATCCGCCGCGACGGCCTGGTCCGGGCCAACGCCGCCCTGGTCACCCTCATGGCCGTCGCCAACATCGCGGGGCGCGGGGCCGGCGGCCTCCTCGTCGCCGCCCTCACCGCCCCGGTCGCCCTGGCCTGTTCCGCGGCCGCGTACCTGGCCTCGGCCTCCAGGCTGACCCGCCTGGGCACGGTCCCCTCCCCCGCCCCGGCCCCGCGCACACCCCTCCCCGCCCAGATCCGCGAAGGGCTCGGCCACGTGCTGGGCCACCCGGAGCTCCGTGCGCTCGCCCTGAGCGCCACCCTGTCCAACCTGGGCGGCGCCGCCATCAACACCATGCTCCCGGTGCTCTTCGTCCGTGAGCTCGGGCTCTCCGCCACGGCCCTGGGCCTGTTCTGGGCCACCGGCGGCATCGGGCTGCTGCTGGGGGCGCGCCTGGCCCGCCCCGTCGCCGCCCGCGTGGGCTACGGGCGCGCTCTGCTCCTGAGCCTCACCCCGGCCGCCCTGCTCGTTCCCCTGGCCGACCGCGGCCCGGGGCTCGGCCTGGCGGGCGCGGGGTGGCTGCTGGCCATGATGACGATCGGCTCGAACAACGTCCTCGCGGTCAGCCTCCGTCAGCAACTGACCCCGGACGCCCTCCTCGGCCGCATGAACGCCACCTTCCGCTTCATGCTCACGGGCGCGCTGGCCCTGGGCTCCGCAGCCTCGGGACTCATCACCGGGCTCACCACCCTGCACACCGCCCTCTGGACCGGCTCCACCCTCCTGGCCCTGGCCTGGCTGCCCCTGCTGCTGTCGCCGGTACGGAGGCGGGTGGAGGGGACGTGAGGGAACGCCGATGGAAGAGAGCGGGGAAGGCGGAGGTCGTCGGCCCGACCGGAGGCCGATCCGCAGGCCCGTCCGAAGAGTGCCGTCCATAGGTCGGCCATCGGCCGGCCATCGGAAATCCGGTCCGGGCAATCCCCGATGGCCGTGCACGGCCGGCTACTGGCCTCCCAGCCGGTCCCCCGCCGCGGAAGCCGCGTCGAACTGCGCCGCCAAACCCAAAGTGAGTTCCGCACCAGCCAGCATCCGGGGAATCTCGATCGGGAGGCTGGAGAATTCCTTCCTCACTACATCGGCGGGGTCGATGCGACGGGTGACGCCGTCCCGCCCCGTCGCCTCGATCACGTACCGGTACCCACGGGGCACGCCGGGGTCGTCCGCCACCTGCCACCGCGCTCCGTACTTCTGAACCAGGTAATCGGCGACGTAGGACATCAGGTCGCCGTGCAGCGTGATCCAGTCCGACTGCTCGAATTCGCCCAGCGGAGCACCCGAGACGTACGCCTGGAGGGCGGGAACGAGACCCATCGGATCGCGGGTGTAGGTCTCGGGCGCTACCCCGAGCATGTCAGCGACGTCGACGATGTTCCGGCGCCCCTCCTCGACCCATCCCTGGAGATCCGGTTCGCTCGCCTTGGTCACGCCTTGAGCCTCCCGTCGACCTCGATGCACAGCACAGCAGGGGCCCGCCGCGCGGCCCTACGCCGTCCGCCGCAGCAGCGCCAGGTACATCGCGTCCGTACCGTGCAGGTGCGGCCACAGCTGGATGTCCGGGCCGTCGCCGAGACCGGGGACGCCCTGGAGGTACGGGCGGGCGTCGATCAGTTCGGCCGAGACCGGGCGGGCGGCTGCGCCGCGGCCCTTCAGGACGTCGTCCACGACCACCCGCGTTTCCGCCAGGTGCGGCGAGCAGGTCGCGTAGCCGACCACACCGCCCACCCGCACCGCGGCCAGCGCCTCGCGCAGGAGTGCCCGCTGGAGCGGGGCGAAGCCCTCGACGTCCTGCGGCCGTCGGCGCCAGCGCGCTTCCGGGCGGCGGCGCAGGGCGCCGAGGCCGGAGCAGGGGACGTCCATCAGGACCCGGTCGAAGGAGCCCGGCAGCCAGGCCGGGCGGGTGCCGTCGGCGGCGATGACCTGGTACGGCCCGGGGTTGCCGGACAGCGCCCGCTCGACGAGGCCCGCCCGGTGCGGCTGCTTCTCGGAGGCGAGCAGGAACGCCCCGCGCTGCGCGGCGAGCGCTCCGAGCAGGGCGGCCTTGCCGCCGGGGCCGGCGCAGCCGTCGAGCCACCGCTCGTCGCGGCCCTCGACGGGAACGGCCGCCAGGGCCATCGCCACCAGCTGGCTGCCCTCGTCCTGGACGCCGGCGCGACCCTCGCGCACCGCCTCCAGAGCGCCCGGCTCGCCGCCCTCGGACATCCGCACGGCGTACGGCGACCAGCGGCCGGGAAGGGACGCGCCCTCGCCGATCGCGGCGGTCAGCTCCTCGGGGGTCGAGCGGCCCGGCCGGGCCACCAGGGTGACCTCGGGGCGCTCGTTGTCGGCCTCCAGCAGGTCCTCGATCCCGGCGCGCCCGCCACCGAGGGCGTCCCACAGGGCGCTCACCACCCATCGGGGGTGCGAGTGGTAGACCGCGAGGTGCTCCTCGGCGTCCTCCTCGTACGGCGGGGCGACCCGCTCCAGCCAGGCGTCGAGGTCGTGCGCGGCGATCTTCCGCAGGACGGCGTTGACGAACTTGGCGCGGCCGTCGCCCAGCACCACACGGGCCAGTTCGACGCTCGCCGAGACCGCCGCGTGGGACGGGATGCGGGTGCCCAGGAGCTGGTGCGCACCCAGCGAGAGGACGTCGAGCACCGGCGGGTCGACCTCGCGCAGCGGGCGGTCGATGCAGGCGCCGATGATCGCGTCGTACGTACCCTGCCGGCGCAGCGTCCCGTACACCAGCTCGGTGGCCAGCGCGGCGTCCCGGGCGTCGAAGTCCTCGTTCTGGCGGGCCTTGCGCAGCAGGGGCGGCAGGACGAGGTTGGCGTACGCGTCGCGTTCGTCCACCGCCCGCAGCGCCTCGAAGGCCAGGATCCGGACCGGGTCCTTCTTGGGCCGGCGGTACGGCTTGGGCTGCTTGCCGCCGGGTGCGGCGGGACGACGGCGGGGCTGTTCGCTCACGTGAAAGGTGCTCCGGATATGGATATACGGTACGAAAGGGACGTTCGATTCAGATTACGCCGTCACGAGGCGCTCGCTACGTGGTCGCGAGCGCTCGTCACGCCGTAGCGAGGCGCTCGCCCGGGACGATGCGGACCCCGCGCGCCCAGTCGGCGCCCCGCATCGGCTTCTTGCCCTGGGGCTGCACCCAGAGCAGCTCCACTGCGTGCGAGCCGGTGCCGACGTAGACGTTGTTCTTGGCGGGAGCCAGCGCGCCGGGCGCCAGGTCCGCGCGGTCCGGCACCAGCCCCAGAGAAATGATCTTGAGTCGTTCGCCGCGGAACACGGTCCACGCGCCGGGCGCGGGCGTGCAGCCGCGCACGACGCGGTCGGCCCGCATCGCGGGAGCCGTCCAGTCGATGTGGGCGTCCTCGACAGTGATCTTGGGGGCGATGGAGACCCCGTCGGCCGGCTGCTCCACGGCGCGCAGGGTGCCGTCCTCGATGCCGTCCATGGTGGCGGCGAGCAGGCCGGCACCGGCGAAGGCGAGGCGGGTCAGCAGGTCGCCGCTGGTGTCGGTGGGCCGGATCTCCTCGGTCAGGACACCGAAGACGGGCCCGGTGTCGAGGCCTTCCTCGATCCGGAACGTGGAGGCGCCGGTGACCTGGTCCCCCGCCATGATGGAGTGCTGGACGGGCGCGGCCCCGCGCCAGGCCGGGAGCAGCGAGAAGTGCAGGTTGACCCAGCCGTGGCGGGGGATCTCCAGGGCGCTCTTGGGGATGATCGCGCCGTAGGCGACGACGGGGCAGCAGTCCGGGGCGATCTCGCGCAGCCGGGCCTGGAACTCCGGGTCGCGCGGTCGCTCCGGCTTGAGGACCTCGATCCCGGCCTCCTCGGCGCGCTCGGCCACCGGACTGGCGACGAGCCGGCGGCCGCGGCCGGCCGGGGCGTCGGGCCGGGTGACGACGGCCGCGACCTCGTGGCGCCCGGAGGCGATCAGGGCGTCCAGGGCGGGCACGGCGACCTCGGGGGTGCCTGCGAAGACGAGCTTCACTGGGGGTCTACCTCGCTATTCTCGCTCGCGATCTCGGCTGTCAGCAGCGCACCAGTCTATGGGGCCGCCCCGGAGGGAAGCCGCGCGGGCCGCGATCAGGCGATCAAGGCAGTCCGACGGGATCCGACGGGACCGGGTCGCTCCCGCGCGTCGGGCCGGTCCGACCCGTAGAGCCCCGCCAGGGGGCGTACGTACACACACGCGCCTCTCGCATATGCCGACACGCCCCCGAAGCGTGACTTCCTCCACGGGTGGCGCGTTGGTCAAGAGAGATTGACCGAAACGGGCCGCGCAAGATCGGTGTCTGCGGCCCCGTCCGCTCTTCAGCACCGGTTCGAGAGGCTTCTTCATGGCCGACCACGCCACCCACGACGCCCAAGCGCGGGCCAGTCTCCACCTGTTGGTGCGGGACATCGAGCGGGTCCGCCGGCAGGTGGATGCGCTGCGTACGCTCACCGCTCAGCTGGGCAACGTCTACCGCCCCCGCCGCTCCGGTCCCTCCACGGGTTTCGTCGTCTACGGACGCGCGCCCGCCCCCACCGTCCGACTCGCGCAGGAACTGCGGGACAGCGTCGAGACGCTGGTCACCGCGGCAGTGGACTTCGACCGCTCGCTCGGCTTCTCGTGGGACGCGGTCGGCTCGGCGCTCGGCGTCACCAAGCAGGCCGTGCACCGGCGGTACGGGGCCCGGCGGGCGCAGGCCGCCGAGGCGGCCGAGCCGCTGGCCGAGGGCACCACGACCCGGACCCTCGGCCCCCTCCCCACGGTCCCGGCGGCCCGCTCCGTACCGCCGCAGCCGGTGCGCGAGGAGTCCCAGGCCGGGGCCGGAACCCGCTCGGCGGCCCTGCCCGGCCCCCGCAACGGCTGACCCCGCGCCGCCGCCGGGACGCCGACCCCCGCCGGCCGGCGCCTTGAGGCCGTGACCGCAACGCCCCCGACGGCCCCGGCCGACGGGGGCGTCCACCGTTCGGGCACGGCATCCGTCAACCGGCTGGGGAGCGGCGCTCGACCGCCGCCCTGCTGACCGCCTGCGGCAGCGACGAGGAGACCGCCGAACGCGCGGCAACGACCGCGCCCCCCGCGCCGGGCAGTTCCGCCGCACCCGTGCCGGCCGGCAGCCCGTCGGCCGCCGCCGCGACCCCCAAGGGCAGGGGATTCCGCCCGCGCCGGATGCCGTCACGCAGGCGAAGTACCTCGCCGCCCTGACCGCCGTCGACCCGGACATCGTCAACACCAAGCCCGACAAAGCCGTCGACCGGGGCCGCAACCAGTGCGCCACGATCGCCGACTTCCCCGAGGACGAGCAGAAGCAGATCGACCTCGCCGACAAGAGGTTCACCTCGCCCCGTCACCCGGACGGCTTCGGGCCGGCCAAGGCCGCCAAGATCCTCGACGCGGTGCACACGCACCTCTGCCCCACGTACTGAGCACCCGCGTCCGCTCGCTCCCGACTGGCGGCCGAGGTCGGTCGCCCGCCGGCCGGCCCGGCGTCTTCGCGCTCGGCCGTCAGCCGATGTCCACCGGATCGATCCTGACCCGCACCGCCTCCGACGCCGGCACCCCCCGCGCCATGCGGGCCGCCTGGGCGGCCTTGAGCGCGGCAGCGAGGGCCGCGCCGCTGCCGGGGGGAACCCGGACCAGTGCCCGCTCCCCCGGGGACGGCTCCCCTCGCCGCCCCGGCAGCGGCACGGGGCCCAGCACCTCGGCGTCCGGCGGCAGGGCGGCTCCCGCGAGGAAGGACTCCACCGCCTCGGCCCGCCCGACGACGGCAGCCATCCGGGACACCGGCGGGAAGCCGAGCTGGGCCCGCTCCGCGAGCTCCCGTACCGCGTGCCCCACCGGGTCCCAGCGGACCAGCGCCTGGACCGGCCTCAGCGTCGGCTCGGCGACGACCACGACCTGCCCCTCGCCGCGCACCAGCGAGGCGGCCGCGATCCACCGCCGCAGCGCCTCCTCACCGGCCCGCAGGTCGGGCCGGGTCAGCATCGCCCAGCCGTCCAGGAGCAGCGCGGCCGCGTAGCCGGCGCCGTCCGCGACCGGTTCGGCGCCCGGGGTGGACACCACCAGCGCGGGCCGGTCGGGCACCTCGTCCAGGACGTGGTCGCGCCCGGAAGTCCGTACGGGCACGGCGGGGAAGCTCCGCCCCAGTTCCTCGGCGGTCCGCCGCGCCCCGACCACCTGGGCGCGCAGCCGGACCGAGCCGCATTCCTCACAGTGCCAGGACGGCTCCGGCCGTCCGCACCACCCGCAGGTGAGGTCCCGCGCGTCGGGGGCCTCCAGCGGCCCCGCACACGCCCGGCAGCGGGCGGGGGTGCGGCAGCGCTCGCAGGCGAGCCTCGGCACGTAGCCGCGGCGCGGCACCTGGACGAGGACGGGGCCGGTCTTCAGCCCGTCCCGTACGGTCTCCCAGGCGAGCGAGGGCAGGCGGGCGGCGCGGGCCGCCTCGTCCCGGGCGAGGAGTTCGTCCCCGACGGTGCGGATGCGCGGGGCGCAGGCCCGGACCGTTTCGCGGTCCGCGGTCAGTGGGCGGGCCCAGCCCGACTCGACGAGTTGGGCGGCTTCGACGGTGCAGCTGGTGCTGCCGGCGAGGAACCCGCAGCCCTCGCTGACGGCGCGCAGCTCCAGGACCTCGCGGACGTGCGGGAAGGGGGCGCGGTCGTCGCTGTGGCTGGAGTCCCCGTCGTCCCAGACGGCGACGAGTCCGAGGTCCCGTACGGGGGCGAACATCGCGGCGCGGGTGCCGACGACGGCGCGCACGGAGCCGCGGTGGACGGCGAGCCATTCCCGGTAGCGCTTCTCGGGGCCGGACTCCGCGGTCAGCAGGGCGTGCCGGCCCTCGCCGAGCAGGGCGGTGAGCGCGGTGTCGACGCGGGCGGCGGTGCGGCCGTCGGGCAGCACCGCGAGCGCGCCGCGGCCGGAAGCCAGGGTGGCCGCCATGGCCCGGGCCAGTTCGTCGGCCCAGCCGGGGCCGGGCAGGGCCGTCCAGACCGCGCGCGGGACGCCGCCGGTGGCGAGGGAGCGCAGGAAGGCGGATCCGGCGCCGTAGCGGGTCCACCCGCCGGGGTCGGGGGCGGGGGGCGGGGGCAGCGGCTCCGGGGAGGGCTTGGCCTCGGCTCGGGCGTTGCGCGGGGGCAGGGCCAGCTGGAGGACGTCGGCGAGGCTGCCGGCGTACCGGTCGGCGACGGCCCGGGCGAGGGCGAGCATGCCCGGGGTGAGCACGACCTCGGGCGAAACGACGTGGGCCAGCGCGGCGAGCGCCCCGCTGTAGTCGGACTCGGCGCGCCGCTCGACGATGAACCCGTCGATGAGCCTGCCGCCCTCGCGGCGTCCGCCGTGGACGTGGTGGGAGCCGGCGCCGAAGCGGACGCGGACGCGGACCCCGGGCCGTGCGGCCTCGGAGAGCTCCTCGGGGACGGCGTAGTCCCAGAGCTGGTCGAGGTGGAGCACGCCCTTGTTCACGAGGACCCGGGCGATCGGCAGGTCGCGGGCGAGGGCCGCGCCCCGCCACGTGCGCGGCTTGGCCTTGGGGGCCTTGGCCTTGGCCTCGGCGACCATCCCCCGGATGAGGGCGAGCTGCTCCGGCGGGCCGCCGGGACCCTTGTCCCCGCCCCCCTGACCGGAATCGTTCGCGCTGCTCACACCCGCATTCTTACCAAACCCCACTGACAGCGGAGGGGCTCCGGGCGGGGCCTCCCGGGGTCTTCGCCGGCGGCGGTGGGGTTCCTTCACAACGGGGCCACGTCACCCGCTCCAGATGTATCCGTCGCCTTCGCACCGGGAGGCCTGCGCCAGCCCACCGGCCGACGGCGCACCCGGTCCCACGCATTTCGCGGCGTCCTACGGGCGCGGGAACGCGTACGGCCCCGGGCCACTGGGGTGGCCGGGGCCGTACGCAGCGCACTCGCATGCGCGGGGTCCTCGCGGGGTCCTACGGACCGTCGCCCTACGGACCTTCGTCCTACAGGCCGGCGGCGGCGCGCAGGGCGTCGACGCGGTCGGTGCGCTCCCAGGTGAAGTCCGGCAGCTCGCGGCCGAAGTGGCCGTAGGCGGCGGTCTGGGCGTAGATCGGGCGCAGCAGGTCGAGGTCGCGGATGATCGCGGCCGGGCGGAGGTCGAAGACCTCGGCGATGGCGTCCTCGATCTTCGCCACGTCGATCTTGGCGGTGCCGAAGGTCTCGACGAAGAGGCCGACGGGCTCGGCCTTGCCGATGGCGTACGCGACCTGGACCTCGCAGCGCGAGGCGAGGCCCGCGGCGACCACGTTCTTGGC
>NZ_JBHWJJ010000081.1:0-35682 GCF_042732005.1 Streptomyces sp. NPDC059851
GCCCGGCACCTCGTGCCGGGCGAGCCCTTCCGGACCGTCAGATCACTGGCGGCGCAGGTCAGCCGTTGCGCTTCCAGCGGGGCTTGTCGTCGCGGCGGCCACCGAAGGAGCCGGACGGACGGTGGTCGTCGCGGCGGCCGTACGGGCGGTCACCGGCGCCGGAGCGGAAGCCGCCGGAGGGGCGGTCGTCGCGGCGGAAGCCACCGCGGTCGTCACGACGGTCACCACGGTCGTCACGACGGAAACCACCGCGGTCGCCGCGGTCACCACGGTCGTCCCGGTTGAACGACGGACGCTCGTCCCGGCGGAAGCCGCCACGGTCGTCACGACGCTCGTCGCGGCGGAAGCCACCGCGGTCACCACGGTCCTCGCGGTTGAACGACGGACGGTCCTCACGGCGGAAGCCGCCGCGGTCGTCACGACGGTCACCACGGTCGTCACGACGGAAGCCACCGCGGTCGTCACGACGCTCACCACGGTCGTCCCGGTTGAACGACGGACGGTCCTCGCGGCGGAAGCCGCCACGATCGCCGCGGTCACCACGGTCGTCACGGCGGAAACCACCGCGGTCGTCACGGCGCTCACCACGGTCGTCACGGCGCTCGTCGCGGCGGGCCTGGCGCTCCTCGGCGGCCACGGCAGCGGCGACGTGCGCGGCGACCTCGGCAGCGGCGGCCTCGGAAGCCTCGGTGACCGCGGCCTCCGGGTCCTCGCCGCGCTCCCGCGCGGAGCGGGCGACCAGGCGCTCGGCCTCCTCGCGGAGCTCGGACGCGCGGCGCGTCATGCGCTCCAGGCGCCGGGTCAGCTCGGCGACCTCGCGCTCGGCCTGCTTGGCGGCGTTGTTCGCGGAGTCGGCCTGGACCTCGGTCAGCGAGCGGGCGCCGGTGATCTCGGCGACCTCCGGGTCGAAGGCGCCGGCACCCTGGACGATGTGGCGCGAGGCCTCGACGCCCGCGTCCTCCATCAGGCGGAAGATCTGGCGGCGCTGGTGCGGGAGCGCCAGGGAGACCACGACACCGGACTTGCCGGCGCGCGCGGTGCGGCCCGAGCGGTGCAGGTAGTCCTTGTGGTCGCCGGCCGGGTCCACGTTGAGGACCAGGTCGATGCCGTCGACGTGGATGCCGCGGGCGGCGACGTCGGTGGCGACGAGCGTGTTGACGTGGCCGTCCTTGAAGTCGGCGAGGACACGGGTGCGGGCGCCCTGCGTCATGCCGCCGTGCAGGGCGTCCGCCTTCACGCCGGCCTCGAGGAGCTGCTCGGCGATGCGGTCGGCGCCCAGCTGGGTGCGGACGAAGATGATGGTGCGGCCCTTGCGGGCGGCGATGGCGGCGGTGACCGGGGCCTTGTCCTTCGGCTTCACGACGAGGACGTGGTGGGTCATGGTCGTGACGTTGCCCTGGGCGCTGTCGACCTCGTGGCTGACCGGGTCGGACAGGTAGCGGTCGACCAGGGTCGCGATCTCGTTCTCCATCGTGGCGGAGAAGAGCATGCGCTGGCCGCCGGCCGGGACCTGGTCGAGGAGCTCGGTGACCTCGGGCAGGAAGCCCAGGTCGGACATCTGGTCGGCCTCGTCGAGGACCGCGACCTGGACGTCCTCCAGGGAGCAGGCGCCGCGGTTGATGATGTCGCGCAGTCGGCCGGGGGTGGCGACGAGGATGTCGACACCGCGCTCCAGGGCGTAGATCTGGTTGCCCATGGAGGTGCCGCCGCAGACGACCTTCATCTTCAGGCCGAGGACGTCGCCGTACGGCTGGAGGGCGTCGGCGACCTGCATCGCGAGCTCGCGGGTCGGGGTGAGGATGACCGCGCGGGGCTTCTTCTTCTCGGTGTGGCCACCGGCGAGGCGCGCCAGGGTGGGCAGGCCGAAGGAGAGGGTCTTGCCGGAGCCGGTGCGTCCGCGGCCGAGGATGTCCTTGCCGGCCAGTGCGTCCGGGATGGTCGCGGCCTGGATCGGGAACGGGACGGTGACACCGTTCTGCGCGAGCTTGCGCACGACGCCCTCGGGCAGGCCGAGGTCCGCGAAGGTGACCTCCGGCTCGGAGTCGGCGTCGGAGTCGTCGGCGTCGAGCGCGTCGGCGACGTCGGCCACGTCGGCCTCAAGGGCCTCGATGATCTCGTCCGCCTCGGCGGCCTCCATGGCCTCCGTCACGACGAGGGCCTCAACGGCGTCGACGATCTCGTTGGCGTCGTTCTCGGGCATGACGGCACGGTCAGAACTGGAAATGGACATGCGAAATGCGAAACCTTCCGGAGTCTCGGCACGCGCCCAAACTCCGTGAATCGCAAATCGACCGCCTCGATGCGGTCAGCCACGGCTAGGGAGAGTACGCGCCACACGGCGCGCTTCGGATCGGCGCCGGGCAATGGGATCAAACGATCTATAACCATACGCACCCTTCTGGGGGTATGGCAAGTTGCTCCTGCCGAATCCGCCCTGACCTGCGGCGATCCCGGCCCGGGCTGACCACCGGAACCGGCCGACCGCCCGCTAGACGGTGGCCGAGACGCTGGGCTCCGGCTGCGGCGGCGTCGTCGGGGTGGGCGGTGCGGGGGAGGACACGGGCGGCTGCGGGGTCGGCGACTGGGCCGGGGGACTGGCCGGAGAACCACCGGACCCACCGCTTCCACCCCCGTCGGAGGGCGGCTGCTGGGGCCCCTGCCCTCCGGCCCCGCCCCCCGGCCCCGCCGAAGGCGACGGCGCACCCGGCCGCCCGGCGGGCGCGCCCGGGCTGGGAGAGGCACCGGTCGCACCGGAGGCCTTGCCGTCCTCGGAGGCCTTGCCGTCCGGGGCGGCAGCACCCGCCTTGGCGCCGTGGCCGGTGCCGTGCACCCCGGCGCTCCGCCCGCCAGCGCCGCCCACGCCGGCCTCGGCCGCGGACTTGCGGTCCGCCGGCGAGGAGGGCCCGGGCTTGGCGGCGTCCGCGCCGACGCTCATGCAGCCTGCGGAGGCCGCGACCGCGAGTGCGGTGACGGCCAGTCGGAGGGAAGCGGACAACTGGCGCACGGGGCACCTCCGGGTGGGCAGTCAGGTCCGCGGAACAGCGGGTCAATGTGCCCAACTCCCTTTGCCCCGTAAGAGACACGCCCTTGGGGACACCGGCTGTCCGCAATCAACAACCCCCGGACGGCGTACGCCCGCGGACGCGGCGCGCCCGGCGGCAGGGTCAGGCGAACAGCTGCCGCGCCACCTGCGACCCGAGGACCACCGCACCCAGCCCAGCCAGCACCGACGCCGCAACGTTGGCCACCGCCAGGAACCGACGGCCCGTCTCGGCCAGCCTCAGCGTCTCGTACGAGAACGTCGAGTAGGTGCTCAGCGCCCCGCACAGCCCGGTCCCCAGCAGCAGGATCCACCGCGAGGACGCCGCCCCGGCCAGCGCCGCCCCCGTCAGCACCCCGAGGAGCAGGCAGGCGGTCGCGTTCACGACGAACGTCCCCCAGGGGAACAGCGCATCGTGCCGCGCCTGCACCGCACGGTCCGTCAGGTACCTCAACGGCGCCCCGACGGCCCCGCCCGCCACCACCAGCAGCCAGTTCACCCGCGCCCCCGCTCACGCGCCCGCGCCCGCGTCCATGTCCGTGTCCGTGTCCGTTCGCGCGTCCGTACGGCCAGCCGCGTCACCGACGCCCCGGCCCAGACCGCGCCCAGCGCCGCGCCCACGGTGAGCCCGGCGTACGCCAGTGCGAGCTCGGCCTCGCCCTCGTCCAGCAGCCGCGCGAAACCCACCGCGTACGTGGAGAAGGTGGTGAACCCGCCCAGCACGCCCACCCCGACGAAGGGCCGCAGCAGCGGGTGCGGGGAGGTCCGCCCGCGCTCGCCGATCAGCGCCATCAGGACGCCGATCAGCAGGCAGCCGGACGTGTTGGTCCAGAACGTGGCCCACGGCAACGCCCCCGGCCCGGCCGGCCACAGCAGCTCCAGCCCGTAGCGCGCCGCCGACCCGAGCGCCCCGCCCGCCGCGACCGCCGCCAACACGGGCCCCTGCCGCTCGGCGCGCTGCGCGGGCACGTGCAGGTCGACGTCCGGGTCGATCGCCCCGACCCCCTCGCCCCCTTCGGCCCCCTCGGCGGGGTGGGTCACCCGTAGCCCAGCGCGTGCAGCCGGGCGTCGTCGATCCCGAAGTGGTGGGCGATCTCGTGCACCACCGTGATCTCCGTCTCGGCGATCACGTCCTCCCGGTCCTCGCACATCCGCAGGGTGGGGTTCCGGTAGATGGTGATCCGGTCGGGCAGCACCCCGGCGTACCACTCGCCCCGCTCCGTGAGCGGCGTTCCCTCGTAGAGCCCCAGGAGCTCCGGATCATCCGCTTCGGCCGGCGGCTCGTCCTCGACGAAGACCGCCACGTTGTCCATCAGCCGGGTCAGCTCCGGCGGGATGCGGTCCAGGGCCTCGGAAACGAGCTCCTCGAACTCCTCGCGTGTCATCTCCAGCACCCGGTCATTCTCCCTCCCGTAGGGGCGCCTCCCACGCGTGGGGGAGAAACCGTTTTGGCGATACCTCCCCGCATCCCATATGCTTCTCACGTCCCCGACGCGCTGGAAAGCGCCCCGGCGGGCCTTTAGCCCTCATCGTCTAGTGGCCCAGGACGCCGCCCTTTCAAGGCGGTAGCACGGGTTCGAATCCCGTTGGGGGTACGCATTACCGTGTGCAAGACTTGTTCTCGCACACTGCATGGTCCTGTGGAGCAGTTGGTTAGCTCGCCACCCTGTCAAGGTGGAGGTCGCGGGTTCAAGTCCCGTCAGGATCGCTGAGGCCGGAAACGGTCTCGTGGCTGGGTAGCTCAGTTGGTACGAGCGATCGCCTGAAAAGCGATAGGTCGCCGGTTCGACCCCGGCCCCAGCCACGAACAGGAAGGCCCCGTCCATCGGACGGGGCCTTCCTCGTTACTCCGTCACCCGCTCCTCCGCCCCGACCCGGGCACCGCGGCGCGTCCGCACCAGGGCGACCACCGCCGCGCCGACGGCCACCAGCCCCAGCAGCGCCCAGTCCGGCACCGCCTCCGCTACCGCCCCCACCCGCTGCTCCACCGCGTACGAGTCCTCCACGTCCAGCAGGCCCGGCAGGGCGCTCGCCCCGTCGTACGCCAGGAACAGCGCGCCCAGGGCGATGAAGAACAGCCCGGACAGCAGCGAGGTCGTGTGCAGCTCCCACCGGCCCGCCCGGACCGTGCGCCCGCGCAGCCAGCGCCTCCGCCCCAGGTCGTACCGCTCCCACAGCAGCGCCAGCAAGAACAGCGGTACGGCCATCCCCAGCGCGTACACCGCGAGCAGTAGGCCCCCGTACACCGGGCTGCCGCCGACCGCCGCCACCGTCAGGACGCTGCCCAGGATCGGGCCGGCACAGAAGCCGGCCAGCCCGTAGACCGCGCCCAGCGCGTACACCGAGGCGGCCGTGGTCGGCCGGATCCGCCCCGACAGCTCCGAGATCCGCCGCGGGGCGAAGCCCAGCCCCAGGACCTGCGCCAGCCCCAGCAGGATGATCAGCGAGCCGCCGGCCAGCACCAGCCCGTCGCGGTGGCCGTGGAAGAACCGCCCGGCCGTCGAGGAGGCCGCGCCCAGCGGGACCAGGGTGGTCGCCAGGCCGGCGTAGAAGATCCCGGTGCGTGCGATCAGCCGGGACGGAGAGTCGATCGAGTACGCGAAGAAGGCCGGTAGCAGCAGCGCGCTGCACGGGCTGAGCAGCGCCAGCAGCCCGCCGAGCAGGGCCGCCAGGTAGCCGATGTCCGTCACCGGCCCGCCCCCGTCCCCGCCCCGACCCCGGCCCCGGCCGCGGCCCGGGCGTTCGCCTTGGCCTGGTCGATGACGGCGGCGAAGGCGCCGTACGGTTGGGCGCCCGCGATCGGCTGTCCGCCCACCAGGAAGGACGGGGTGGAGCTGACCCCAATGCGGTGGCCCTCCTCCCGGTCCTTCGCCAGGGCGGCCGCGGCGGCGTCCCCGGCCATGTCCCGCTGGAAGCGCTCCAGGTCCGGCACCCCGGCCTCCCGGGCCAGCTCCAGCAGCCGCGCCCCGCCGAAGCCCTTCTCCTTGGCCCCCGGGGCGTACGCGGCCTCGTGGAACTGCCGGAACCGGTCCTGCTGCCCCGCGGCCCAGGCCGCCTTGGCCGCGGCCTCGGACTCCGCGCCGAAGATCGGGAAGTTGCGCCACTCGATGCGCAGGGTGCCGTCCTCGACGTACTTCTTGATCAGCTCGGGTTCGGTGTCACGGGCGAACTTGCCGCAGTAGCCGCACTTGAAGTCGGAGTACTCGATCAGCACGACGGGCGCGTCGGCACGGCCGAGGGCCAGCTTGTCGCCCGCGTCCCGCCGGGCGAGCTGGGCCAGCCCGGCGGCGGGATCGGACCCGGAAGGCCGCGGTTCGGCGGCGGAGGAGGAGGACCGTGCGGGGGTCTTGTCCAAGGTGGAGGCCTGCCAGGACACCAGTCCCATGAGCGCGGCGGCGACCGCGACCCCGGCACAGGCCAGCAGGGCCTTGCGGGAGGAAGAGGAAGAGGGGGAAGAGGGGGAAGAGGGGCGGGAGGACGAAGGGGAAGCGGGCATGCGGCTGCTCCAGAGCTGTGCGAAGGGGTGGGGCGGAGGCGGACGGGCGGATCGGGAGACCGGCCGGTCGCCCTCCTACACCCGCATCACGGACAGCTCCACCGGCCCCGGCGCCGGCCGGTCGGGCCCGCGCACACCGCACGGCGGACCGGGTGCGCGACGGGGGGCCGCGCTGCCCGGCAGCGCGGGCCGCGCCCAGACGGCGAGGGCGTGGTCCAGGTGCGTCCCCGCCCGGGCCGGTACGGCCGGGGCCCGGTCGGGCGCGGCGGGCCCCGGCCCGCACCGGGGCCCCCGCTCCCCGGCATCGGAGGCGGCCGGAGCACCAGGGACGGCCGAAGGGGCCGCGCCACCGGCGGAGCCCGCCGCGCCTGCGGGGCCCGGGGCGGCGGCCGCGGTCCGGCCGTACGGGGGCACCGCCTCCTCGCCGAACCCCGCGCCGGCCCCCGTCCCCGCGAGGGCGCAGAACAGCGCCAGCACGGTCGCGAGCAGCACGGCCCACCCGCGGGGGTGTGCGCTGCTCGGCATACGTGGGGCCTCTCACGGCGGAGGGACGGGGAACTCGTCCCGAAATGGTACGGGTCCACCCGACAAATGCGTTCGCCACCCGGCACTCCCGGGTGAGATCCTCAAGCAGGTATGTCTACTTCCTTCGCCGCCCTGCAGACGCTTCTCGGTGAGATCCCGCTCCGCGACGCGCACCGCCTCGGCCGCCGCCTCGAAGGCGCCCGCCGCATCCGCAAGCCCGAGGCCAAGCAGGCCGTGCTCGACGAGATCGCCGCGGAAGCCGGGAAGGCCGCCGCGCGGCTGGCCACGCGTGCCTCGCGGATGCCCGAGGTCACCTACCCCGAAAACCTGCCCGTCAGCCAGAAGAAGGACGCGATCGCCGAAGCGATACGCGACCACCAGGTCGTGATCGTCGCCGGTGAGACCGGATCCGGCAAGACCACGCAGATCCCCAAGATCTGCATGGACCTCGGCCGAGGCGTCCGCGGCATGATCGGGCACACCCAGCCCCGCCGGATCGCCGCCCGCACGGTCGCGGAGCGCATCGCCGAGGAGCTGAAGACCGAGATCGGGCAGACGGTCGGCTGGAAGGTCCGCTTCACCGACCAGGTGGACCCGGACGCGACCTTCGTGAAGCTGATGACGGACGGCATCCTGCTCGCCGAGATCCAGACGGACCGCGAGCTGCGCGCCTACGACACGATCATCATCGACGAGGCGCACGAGCGTTCGCTGAACATCGACTTCCTGCTGGGCTACCTCTCCCAGCTACTGCCGAAGCGCCCCGACCTCAAGGTCGTGATCACCTCGGCGACCATCGACCCGGAGCGGTTCTCCCGCCACTTCGGCGAGGCCCCGATCATCGAGGTCAGCGGTCGCACGTACCCGGTGGAGGTCCGCTACCGCCCCCTGCTGGAGGCGGCCGACGAAGACGCGGCGGAGAGCGACCGCGACCAGATCACCGCGATCTGCGACGCCGTGGACGAGCTCCAGGCCGAGGGCCCCGGCGACATCCTGGTCTTCCTCTCCGGCGAACGCGAGATCCGGGACACCGCCGACGCCCTGATCAAGAAGCTCCCCCGCGCCGCAGGCGCTGATTGGCAGAGCACGGAGGTCCTGCCGCTGTACGCCCGCCTCTCGCACGCCGAGCAGCACCGCGTCTTCCAGCAGCACACCGGCCGCCGGATCGTGCTCGCCACCAACGTCGCCGAGACCTCCCTGACCGTCCCCGGCATCAAGTACGTGATCGACCCGGGCACCGCCCGGATCTCCCGCTACAGCCACCGCACCAAGGTCCAGCGCCTGCCCATCGAGCGGATCTCGCAGGCCAGCGCCAACCAGCGCAAGGGCCGCTGCGGCCGTACCAGCGACGGCATCTGCATCCGGCTCTACTCCGAGGACGACTTCAACGCCCGTCCCGAGTTCACCGACGCCGAGATCCTGCGCACCAACCTGGCCTCCGTCATCCTCCAGATGACCGCGGCCGGCCTCGGCGAGATCGAGAAGTTCCCCTTCATCGACCCGCCGGACCACCGCAACATCCGCGACGGCGTCCAGCTCCTCCAGGAGCTCGGCGCACTGGACCCCAAGGAGAAGGACGCCCGCAAGCGGCTCACCCCGATGGGTCGCCAGCTGTCCCAACTTCCCGTGGACCCGCGGCTGGCCCGCATGGTCCTCGAAGCGGACAAGAACGGCTGCGTCCGCGAGGTCATGGTCATCGCGGCGGCCCTGTCCATCCAGGACCCGCGCGAGCGGCCCTCGGACAAGCAGACCCAGGCCGACCAGCATCACGCCCGCTTCAAGGACGAGACCAGCGACTTCCTGTCGTTCCTCAACCTGTGGCGGTACGTCCGCGAGCAGCAGAAGGAGCGCGGCTCGTCCTCCTTCCGCCGGATGTGCAAGCAGGAGTACCTGAACTTCCTGCGGATCCGCGAATGGCAGGACATCTACTCGCAGCTGCGCACGGTCGCCCGGGGCATGGGCATCCACGTGAACGAGGAGGACGCACCGGAGCAGCACGTCCACATCTCCCTCCTGTCCGGCCTGCTCTCGCACATCGGCCTGAAGGACACCGACAAGAACGAGTACCTCGGCGCGCGCGGCGCCAAGTTCGCGGTCTTCCCGGGCTCGGCGCTGTTCAAGAAGCAGCCGCGGTTCGTGATGTCGGCGGAGCTGGTGGAGACCTCGCGACTGTGGGCCCGGGTCAACGCCAAGGTGGAACCCGAATGGGTCGAGCCGCTGGCCGGGCACCTGATCAAGCGCACGTACAGCGAACCGCACTGGGAGAAGGACCAGGCGGCCGTCATGGCGTACGAGAAGGTCACGCTGTACGGCATCCCGATCGTCGCCCAGCGGAAGGTCAACTACGGGCGCATCGACCCCGAGGTCTCGCGCGAGCTGTTCATCCGCCACGCCCTGGTCGAGGGCGACTGGCGGACCCACCACAAGTTCTACGCCGACAACCGCAAGCTGCTCACCGAGGTCGAGGAGCTGGAGAACCGGGCCCGGCGCCGCGACATCGTCGTCGACGACGAGACCCTCTTCGACTTCTACGACCAGCGGATCCCCGAGCACGTGGTGTCCGGGGCGCACTTCGACTCCTGGTGGAAGCACAAGCGGCGCGAGCAGCCCGAGCACCTCGACTTCGAGCGGGAGATGCTGCTCACCGAGAAGGCGGCCGGGGTCACCAAGGCCGACTACCCGGACTCCTGGCGACAGGGGCAGCTCAAGTTCCGCGTGACCTACCAGTTCGAGCCCGGTGCGGACGCGGACGGCGTGACCGTGCACATCCCGCTCCAGGTGCTCAACCAGGTCACCGACCAGGGCTTCGACTGGCAGATCCCGGGCCTGCGGGAGGAAGTCGTCACGGAGCTGATCCGGTCGCTGCCCAAGCCGATCCGCCGGCACTACGTTCCCGCGCCGAACTTCGCGGCCCGCTTCCTGGACTCGGCCGTGCCCCTCCAGGAGCCGCTGACCGCCACCCTGGCCCGCGAACTGCACCGGATGGGCGGAGTGCCGGTCACGGCCGAGGACTTCGACACCGGCCGGCTCCCCGACCACCTGAAGATCACTTTCCGGATCGTCGACGAGCGCCGCCGGAAGATCGCGGAGGACAAGGACCTGGAGGCGCTGCGGCTGAAACTCCGGCCCAAGGCCCGCCAGGCCCTTTCCAAGGCGGCCGCGGCCACTGCCGAGCGGGCGGGCAGGGAGTCGGTGGAGCGCACCGGGCTGACCGACTGGACCATCGGCACCCTCACCAAGGTGTTCGAGACCCGGCGGGCGGGGCAGCCGGTGAAGGCGTACCCGGCGCTGGTCGACGACGGCGCGACCGTTTCCGTGCGGCTCTTCGACACGGAGGCCGAGCAGCAGCAGGCGATGTGGCTGGGCACGCGCAGGCTGATCCTCCTCAACATCCCCGTGAACGCGGCCAAGTTCGCCTCGGACCGGATGAGCAACCAGCAGAAGCTGGCCCTGTCGCGCACCCCGCACGGCTCCGTCCAGGCGCTGTTCGACGACTGCGCGACCGCGGCCGCCGACAAGCTGATCGCCGACCACGGCGGCCCGGCCTGGGACGAGGCGGGCTTCCGCAAGCTGTACGAGGCGGTCCGCGCCGACCTGGTGGACACGACCGTGCGCACGGTCGACCGGGTGCAGCAGGTGCTGGCCGCCTGGCAGGCCTGCGAGCGGCGGCTGAAGGCCACGCAGAGCCTGGCCCTGGTCGCCAACCTCCAGGACGTCAAGGCGCAGCTGGCGGCGCTCATGCCGGCGGGCTTCGTGACCCTCACGGGCCTGCGCCGGCTGCCGGACCTGATGCGCTACCTGGTGGCGGTGGACCGGCGGCTGCAGCAGATGCCGACGGCCGTCCAGCGCGACACCACGCGCATGGAGAAGGTCCACGAGATGCAGGACGAGTACGCCTGGCTGTTGGAGCAGCTGCCCAAGGGTCGGCCGGTCCCGCCGGAGGTCACCGAGATCCGCTGGATGATCGAGGAGCTGCGGGTCAGCTACTTCGCGCACGCGCTCGGGACGGCGTACCCGATCTCGGACAAGCGGATCGTGAAGGCGGTGGACGCGGCCGCCCCGTGACGGCGGCCCGCGTGACGGCCGCCCGTGTGACCGCCACGGCGGCCGGTTCGACCGGACCCCCCGCGCTGATGTACAGTCTGATGCGCAGCCACCGGGAAGGTGGCCGCACATCGAGGTCCTGTGGAGCAGTTGGTTAGCTCGCCACCCTGTCAAGGTGGAGGTCGCGGGTTCAAGTCCCGTCAGGATCGCAGCAAGAGCAGGGCCCGTATCCGATCGGATGCGGGCCCTGCTGCATGCATGAGAGCGCCTGCCGTTCGGAGGCAGCTCGTGCGCAGCTCGCACGCCGCCCGTACCGGCCTCCCCGCCTCCCGGGGAGCCGCAGGCCGGGGCGGGCGCTCAGGAGCGGTTCCGGCGCCGTACGGGCCCGCCGGACGCCGCCGAGTCGGCCTCTGGGGACCCACCGGTCCCGTGAGCTCCGTCGGCCCCGTGGTTCACCGTGCCCGCCGCGACGGCCTGCAGTGCCACGGAATGATTCCATCCGCAAAAATCGCCCGTCCGCATGAGACCGCTGTGCGTGGGACATCCCCTTACGGGTGCATTGCGGAATGCACAAGAGTGACAGCCTGTGACAGGAGTCACCACACGAGTTTTCGCGACACGCACATTTATCGCGCCCATACGTGCCCTCAATTTAATATGTGCAATGGCACCCACTCCGCCGAGGTGCCGGAGACACAAAAAAGATCGCGCTGGACCCGGCGGAGTCCAGCGCGATCGAACAGCCGGGAACCTGTTGGGGCAGGTCCGGCCGCATGAAGCCATGTGGGTTTCATCGGATTGGGGGATCCGATTCCTACCCGTTAAAGCGGGGTGCTTGCGCGACCTCAGGCCTCGCTGCGCTGCTGCGGAATTCCCGCGAGCAGGGCACGGACCTCGGCCTCGCGGTAACGGCGGTGCCCACCCAGGGTGCGGATGGACGTGAGCTTGCCGGCCTTGGCCCAGCGGGTCACCGTCTTCGGGTCCACGCGGAACATCGTGGCAACCTCAGCCGGGGTCAGCAGCGGCTCGGCATCAGGGGTGCGAGCGGTCATGAGCGGCCTCCTCGGGAGAACCGAACCATCTCGGTTCTTTCCTCTAAATTCTGCACCTTGGCCCGCGTTGCCCGAAATGGACATACGCGGGCCGAGTCGGTTATAGGACGAACGGCTTGTCCTCGGCACTACAACTACACCATCCGTCCAGCCTCGACGGCCAAACCGATGGAATTGCCCTCCGAGGTGTTCATCAGCGGTCGGAAGCCGATGGACCGCCCCATAACGGACAGTCACCCCACTGTGACGATCAGTCACAGAGCCATCAGGAGTCCTCAGACCCCCCGTAGAGTGCAATGCCGAGCATTCCGCCCTTAGTTGGGCGGAAGGAACCCTCCCCGGACTCCTTGTCCTATTTTGGCACGAGGGTAGGGGAAGGGCGCAAGGGTGTGTTTAGTGCAGTCCGTCACGCTTGAGCCAATGGCCCGTATCGGGACGTAGGTCCCGGGCCTTCCACCCGATTAACCGGTTTACCGGTTTCCCCGTCCGTCCCGACGGACGAACTAGTTGGCGAACAGTCTCTCCCGGACCTCACGCCACCGGTCCCGCAACTCCTCGTACACCGCTGCCGCCGCCCCCTCGTCACCCGACCTCAGCGCCGCGATCCCCGCCGCGACCTCCCGGGCCGAGCGGTCCCCCGCCAGCCGGTCCGCCGGCAGCGCGTGGACCAGCCCGCCGTAGTCCAGTTCGACCATCGACCGCGGATGGAACTCCTCCAGCCAGGTGCCGACCTCCACCAGGCCCTCGGCGAGCGCCTCGTAGCCCGGCGACTCCCGCAGGGTGCGCAACCCCCGCGCGAGCCGCCGCCGGGCCTGCACCATCGGAGTCCGGTAGCGCAGCCGCTCACCCGGCAGGTACTCCCGCTCATCGTCGGACACGAGGACGAACCAGCGCAGTGGTACCTGCCACACTCCGGTACGGATCCACGGGCGCGCATCGGGATTCCGCTCGCGCCAGCGCTCGTACTCCTCGGCCGCCCTCCGCCGCGCCTCCGGCGGAAGCGCAGCGTCCAGCACCGGCAGCGGGAACTGCTCGACGAGCTCCTGCAGCGCGAGCCAGCCGCGCAGCCTGGTCCGCCACGGGCACACCAGGAGCACCCCGTCGACCTCGGCCGTGAAGGCGTCCGAGCTCTCGTGCACCGGCACCCCCGCCAGCGGAACCCGCACCAACTCGGCGAGGGATCGGCGCAGTTCGTCCTGCGCGGTCGGCGCCGCACCGCGCCGGGCGTAGGCGGCCCAGTGCCTCCGTTCCGGCTCCGCGAACGCCGCCAGCGGCTCGTAGACTCGCAGGTAGGAGGCGTACGGGACGGTCGGCGCCGAACGGGCCGACGGCAACCCGGTCTCGGAGGATTCACTCACGCTCTCGTACTCCCCCGCCCCACCCGGCGCTACTCCGCCGGACAGCCGGCGGACCACCGGCACGGCGAGGCCCGGCGCACCCCGTACTCCGGGAGTGTTCCGATCCACGGACAGGTCCCCTGCGGGCGCGTTCCAGGTCTTACTCTGCTCCCAGCACGCCCTCCCCCACCCGCAGGGCGGGCGTCTTTCCGCCGCATCTCTTCCATGGGAGTCACCACCGTGACCGAAATGACCGACGGCGTCCTGCACACCCTGTTCCGCACGGAGCAGGGCGGCCACGAGCAAGTCGTGCTGTGCCAGGACCGAGCCACTGGCCTGAAGGCCGTCATCGCCATCCACTCCACCGCCCTGGGCCCGGCCCTCGGTGGCACGCGCTTCCACGCGTACGCGTCGGACGAGGAGGCCGTCCTCGACGCGCTGAACCTCTCGCGCGGCATGTCCTACAAGAACGCCATGGCCGGCCTCGGCCTCGGCGGCGGCAAGGCCGTGATCATCGGGGACCCGGACCTCATCAAGACCGAGGACCTGCTGCTGGCCTACGGCCGCTTCGTCGAGTCCCTCGGCGGCCGCTACGTCACGGCGTGCGACGTCGGCACGTACGTCGCGGACATGGACGTCGTCGCCCGCGAGACCCGCTGGGCCACCGGCCGCTCCCCCGAGAACGGCGGCGCCGGCGACTCGTCCGTCCTGACCGCCTTCGGTGTCTTCCAGGGCATGCGGGCGAGCGCCCAGCACCTGTGGGGCGACCCGACGCTGCGCGGCCGCAAGGTCGGCGTGGCCGGCGTCGGCAAGGTCGGCCACTACCTGGTCGAGCACCTCCTGGCGGACGGCGCCGAGGTCGTGATCACGGACGTCCGCGAGGAGTCCGTGCGCCGGATCCTCGACAAGCACCCGCAGGTGACGGCCGTGGCGGACACGGACGCGCTGATCCGTACCGAGGGCCTGGACATCTACGCCCCCTGCGCGCTCGGCGGCGCCCTGAACGACGAGACGGTGCCTGCCCTGACCGCCAAGATCGTCTGCGGTGCGGCGAACAACCAGCTCGCCCACCCGGGCATCGAGAAGGACCTCGCGGACCGCGGGATCCTCTACGCGCCCGACTACGTGGTCAACGCGGGCGGCGTCATCCAGGTCGCCGACGAGCTGCACGGCTTCGACTTCGACCGGTGCAAGGCCAAGGCCACGAAGATCTTCGACACCACGCTGGAAATCTTCGCTCGTGCAAAGGCGGACGGTATTCCTCCGGCTGCGGCGGCCGACCGGATCGCCGAGCAGCGGATGGCCGACGGCCGCGCGGCCAAGGCGGCCAAGGCCTCCTAGCCCCTGCCGGTGCGCCCGCCGGAGTGCGGCGAGACGGAACTCACTGCACTTCGGCGGGTCGCCCGCCAGGAAAGAGTTAAAATCGCAGCTGACCAGCGAGGACGGGGCGCCTCGATGGTCCTGTTCCGAGGCGCGTCATGCGGGCGGCGTACCGTATGGCCGCGGAAACAGGTACCGTTAAACCCCTACGGACGGTCTCTCCGAGGAGAGCCCGCTCCGAACCATGAACGCGTGTCAGACTCTGGGGCCGTCGAGCCCCGTCACCGAGGGGGTCGAGCCATGGGGCGCGGCCGGGCCAAGGCCAAGCAGACGAAGGTCGCCCGCCAGCTGAAGTACAACAGCGGCGGCACTGACCTTGCGCGTCTGGCCAACGAGCTGGGCGCTTCGCCGACGGCGCCGCTGACGCCTGTCAGCGAGCCGGTCGACGTCGATGACGAGCTGGACGACGACGACCCGTACGCGAAGTACGCGGAGCTGTACAACAACGATGACGACGAGGACGAGGACGAAGAGTCCGGCCCGTCGGCTCAGCAGCGTCGCGGCGCTTGACGCCTCGCGTTCGCACCACAACGGGTGGCACCGCCTGATCACGTGACCACCGACGGCTGAACGATTCCGCTTCGGCCTTCAGAGCAACACACGAAACCCGGTCCAGGGCCTCGCCCCGGACCGGGTTTCCGTGCTGTCTCAGCTCGCGTACGACCCGGTCAGCGCCGCGCCGTCGGCGTGCTCCCCGCGCTCGGTGATCTCACCGGCGACCCAGGCGTCGACGCCACGGTCGGCCAGCGCGGTCAGGGCCACGTCCACCGACTCCTGCGGGACGACGGCCATCATGCCGACACCCATGTTCAGGGTCTTCTCCAGCTCCAGCTGCTCGACCTGTCCGGCCTTGCCGACGAGGTCGAAGACCGCACCCGGGGTCCACGTCGACCGGTCGACCGTCGCGTGCAGGTGGTCCGGGATCACCCGGGCGAGGTTCGCTGCGAGACCGCCGCCGGTGATGTGCGAGTAGGCGTGCACCTCGGCCGTACGGGTGAGGGCCATGCAGTCCAGCGAGTAGATCTTGGTCGGCTCCAGCAGCTCCTCGCCGAGGGTCCGGCCGAACTCCTCGACGTGCTGGTCGAGCGACATCCCGGCCCGGTCGAAGAGCACGTGCCGGACCAGCGAGTACCCGTTCGAGTGAAGGCCGGACGACGCCATCGCGATGACGGCGTCACCCGTACGGATGCGATCCGCGCCGAGCAGGTGGTCGTACTCGACGACGCCGGTGCCGGCGCCCGCCACGTCGAAGTCGTCCGGACCGAGGAGGCCCGGGTGCTCGGCGGTCTCGCCGCCCACCAGGGCGCAACCGGCGAGGACACAGCCCTCGGCGATGCCCTTGACGATGGCCGCGACCCGCTCGGGGTGGACCTTGCCCACGCAGATGTAGTCGGTCATGAAGAGCGGCTCGGCACCGCAGACGACGATGTCGTCCATGACCATCGCGACCAGGTCGTGGCCGATGGTGTCGTACACGCCCATCTGACGGGCGATGTCCACCTTCGTGCCGACACCGTCGGTGGCGGAGGCCAGCAGCGGGCGCTCGTAGCGCTTGAGGGCGGAGGCGTCGAAGAGGCCGGCGAAGCCGCCGAGGCCGCCGAGGACCTCGGGGCGCTGCGTCTTCTTCACCCACTCCTTCATCAGCTCGACGGCGCGGTCTCCCGCTTCGATGTCGACGCCCGCGGCTGCATAGCTGGCACCGGTGGTCTTCTCTGTCATGACAGGAGAGAGCTTTCGTGTCGTGTGCTGCGTGAGATGCCGGTCCCTGGGAAAAGCCGGAAAGACAGGGACCGGCGCAGGTCGAGCCGGGGTCCGCCCGCCCGCCGGGGGGGGCGGGGGTCCGCCCCGCCCCCCGGCGCGGCGCTAGGGGCGGCGGAGCGCGTCGGCGGCGTCCGCGCCGCCGGCCAGCTCTGTTTCCAGGAGCTGCTTGCCCAGCAGCTGCGGGTCGGGCAGCTCCATGGGGTACTCGCCGTCGAAACAGGCACGGCAGAGGTTCGGCTTCTGGATGGTCGTCGCCTCGATCATCGAGTCGAGCGAGATGTACGCGAGCGAGTCCGCGCCCAGCGAGGTGCCGATCTCCTCGACGCTCATGCCGTTGGCGATGAGCTCCGCCCGGGTGGCGAAGTCGATGCCGAAGAAGCACGGCCACTTCACCGGCGGCGAGGAGATCCGGATGTGGACCTCGGCCGCACCGGCCTCGCGGAGCATGCGGACCAGCGCGCGCTGGGTGTTGCCGCGGACGATCGAGTCGTCGACGACCACCAGGCGCTTGCCCCGGATGACTTCCTTGAGGGGGTTGAGCTTGAGGCGGATGCCGAGCTGGCGGATCGTCTGCGAGGGCTGGATGAAGGTCCGGCCCACGTAGGCGTTCTTGACCAGGCCGGAGCCGTAGGGGATCCCGCTGGCCTCGGCGTAGCCGACGGCTGCCGGCGTACCGGACTCCGGCGTCGCTATCACCAGGTCGGCGTCGACCGGGGCCTCCTTGGCGAGGCGCCGGCCCATCTCGACGCGCGAGAGGTAGACGTTGCGGCCGGCGATGTCCGTGTCCGGGCGCGCCAGGTAGACGTACTCGAAGACGCAACCCTTGGGCTTCGCTTCTGCGAATCGGGAGGTGCGCAGGCCGTTCTCGTCGATCGCGATGAGCTCGCCGGGCTCGACCTCGCGGACGAAGCTGGCGCCCACGATGTCGAGGGCCGCGGTCTCGCTCGCGACCACCCAGCCGCGCTCCAGGCGGCCGAGGACCAGCGGGCGGATGCCCTGCGGGTCGCGGGCGGTGTACAGGGTGCCCTCGTCCATGAAGACGAGGGAGAAGGCGCCCTTGACCTGCGGGAGGACCTTGGCGGCCGACTCCTCGATGGTCAGGGGCTTGCCGTCGTCGTCCGTCTGGCCCGCCAGGAGGGCGGTGACCAGGTCGGTGTCGTTGGTGGCCGCCACCTGGGTGGCACGGCCGTCCTGACGGGGGAGGTCTGCGACCATCTCGGCAAGCTCGGCGGTGTTCACCAGGTTGCCGTTGTGGCCCAGGGCGATGGAGCCGTGGGCGGTCGCGCGGAAGGTGGGCTGAGCGTTCTCCCAGACGGAGGCGCCGGTGGTCGAGTAGCGGGCGTGACCGACCGCGATATGACCTTGGAGCGATCCGAGGGAGGTTTCGTCGAAGACCTGGGACACGAGGCCCATGTCCTTGAAGACGAGGATCTGGGAACCGTTGCTCACAGCGATGCCCGCGGACTCCTGTCCACGGTGCTGCAGTGCATACAGTCCGAAGTAGGTGAGCTTGGCGACCTCTTCACCCGGAGCCCAGACACCGAAGACGCCACAAGCGTCCTGGGGGCCCTTTTCGCCGGGGAGCAGGTCGTGGTTGAGTCGTCCATCACCACGAGGCACGCAACCGAGTGTAGGCGAGATCGACCACTGGTCCGAATTGGGGACCGCTGGGAAAAGTCACAGTGCGGACAGTCGGGTTACCCGTGCGGAGGGTGACGGCCCCGATATCCGGAATGCCGTGATTGGCAAGGGGGCCTGTGGATTCGTACGGGCTTCCCCACGTCCCTCTTCCGCCTCCGACGGACCCTGCCGTCACCTGCATCCAGCGGTGCGGCGCCGTGCGTTTCTTTTCCTTTTCTTTTCCTTTCCGCCGGACGGGCACCGCGGCCGGGCCTGTGCCGGGCCCGCAGGCGGTGGAAGGGTGTGATCGTGACGGAACCCAGCGCCTACGTACGTCGGCTGCCGATCGGGGAGCCCATACCGTTCTCCGCCGACGGAATCCCGATGTGGGAGACCTTCCCCTTCGAGGGCGAGCTCCGGGTCAGGGAGCTGGAGCCGCCGGTGCTCCCCGAGCCGCCGCGGAACGGGGAGCACGGGCCGGACGGCTGCGAGGCCTGCGTCCGTCCGGACGGGGACCACCTGTGGACGGACGAGCACTGGCGGCTCCAGGGCATCCGTGCGGCCCTGCCGGCCGTCGTCGTGCTCGTCCCGCGCGGCCACCACGACCTACTGGACCTGCCGGCCGAGCGGGCCGCCGAGCTGGGCGGGATGCTGCAGCGCGTGGAGCGGGCCGTGCGCACGGTCGGCGGGATCGGCCGCGTGCACGTGAACAAGTACGGGGACGGTGGCGCGCACCTGCACCTGTTCCTGTTCGCCCGGCCGGAGGGCATGCTCCAGCTGCGCGGATCCAACCTGGCGCTCTGGGACGACGTGCTGCCGCCGCAGTCCGAGGAGGCCTGGGCCGGATCGGCGCGCCTGATCGCGGCCGCGATGGCGAAGGACGGCGGCACGGCCCACGTCTGAGGCGTCAGCCCGAGACACGTGCACGGCGCGCCTGCACGGGGCGCCTGCCCGAGGCCTCCGCCGAGTCGCCCACCGGCCCCGGCGGGTCATTCGGCGGCGGATGAGGCCCCGGCCGTCAGGCCCTTGCCGTCTGCTGCCGTCAGGGTCAGGGTGTGGGACTGGATCCGCCACGCGAGGGGGCCGCTGCCGAAGAGTTCGGTCAGCACCCGCTCCAGGTCCCCTTCCGGGCCCGTACAGGCCATCCGGGTCGTGGTCAGTTGGCCGAAAGTGATCCGCGGACCGTCGATCTGGGTCGTGGCGCTGAACCGGTTGCAGCCGAGGCTGCCACTCGCGCCCCCGTCGGGGCCGATGGTGAACGAGGCCTTGCCGGCAGCCCCGTCCGGCACGGAGGCGGCCGTGTCGCCGCTGATCAGCCCGGTCACCGTCCACTCGGTGACGGTGAGCGGAGCGTCCGGCACCGGTGGCTTGGATGCCAGCTCCACGGTGCCGCCGCCGGCGGCCGTCAGCACGAGCCGGTCGGCGGACTCGCGCCGCACCTCCAGCCGGCCCTGGAGCAGCTTGGCGAAGGCCGTCTCGAATCCCATGTGCTCGCAGGCCAGGGTGGTGGAGGAGCCGGGCGTGACGGTGACCGCTGACTGCGGGGACCCGGTCTCGTAGGACACGGCCGCCGTGAATCCGTTGCAGCCGTAGTTCCCCTTCGCCTCGGCCGTGCGGGAGCCGGTGGGCTCGACCGTCAGGTGGGCGGTGGACGGCGCGGTGAAGCTCCGGCCGTCCGCGGTCAGCCGCTGGACGGACCAGGACCCGGTGAAGGCGGGGCCCGGGCTGGTGCCGGACGGGTCCGCCCCGTCGGCGCAGGCCGTCGTGGCGGCGGCGAGGACGAGTACGGCGGCCAGGGCCGCGGGGAGGTGCCGGTGTGTGGGCATGCCCCTGGGACGGACTACGGGCCCGGACGGTTCCGCGCACTGCTCCGGTCGGACGGGCGGTCAGCTCATCACCGGCAGCAGCGACCCGAGGTCGGCCCGCTCGCCGCTGGCCGTGACGCGGGCGTCCGCGACCGCCGAGGCCCAGTCCAACCGGCCCGTGGCCAGCCTGATCCAGGTCAGCGGGTCGGTCTCCACCACGTTCGACGGGGTGCCGCGGGTGTGCCGGGGGCCCTCGACGCACTGGACCACCGCGAACGGCGGGATGCGCACCTCGACCGAGCCGCCGGGGGCCTTGAGGGCGAGGGCGTCGGCGAGCAGCCGCGTACAGGCGGCGAGGGCCTGCCGCTCGATCGGGACGGCCAAACCCGCGGCCCGGTTGAGGTCGTCGGTGTGCACGACGAGCTCCACGGTCCGGGTGACGAGGAAATCGGCCAGCGTCATGTCGCCTACCCACAGCGCGAGCACCCGGCTGCCCGGGTTCCTTTCCAACGCTTCGGCCATCCGGGCGCCCGCTTGCTCGAACAGTTCGGCCGGTGCGGCGCCCTGGAGGGTCTCCTTGGCCGCTTCCGCGATCTTCCCGGCGAGGGAGGCGGTGGCGGAGGGCCACTCCACGGCCGTCAGCTCGGGCAGGGCCGCGGGCGGGCGGGCGAGCCCGGCGGCGAGCGAGTCGGCGATCCAGGCGATGTGCGCGGCCAGATCGGCCACGGTCCAGTCGCCGACCCCGCTGTTCCGGCCGAGCTGTTCCGGGGTCAGTTCCCGGACGGCGTCGGCGATGTGGGCGAACTGCGCGGTGACGGCCGTACGGATCTTCACGGCGTCGTAGGTGCGGGTGCGACGGGTCCTGGATGCCATGCGGCGAGTCTGCCCGATCGGTCACGGCCGCCGCAGCCGGTGGCGGTGCGGCGGCCGCTGGCCGGGCGCGGGGAGTGCGGGTCAGGGGCGCGGACCCGCGTCGAACACCTCGCCGTTCGCGGGGACGCCGATGCCGCGCCAGCGGAAGGGCAGGCCGCGGGCGGTGTCCGGGTCGGGCCCGTCCATCAGCTGGAAGTGCAGGTGCGGCTCGGTGGAGTTGCCCGAGTTGCCGCACTCGGCGATGAGCTGCCCGGCGGTGACCCGCTCGCCCGCGCGGACCCTCAGCGAGCCGCGCTTGAGGTGGCCGTACAGGGCGTAGGTGCCGTCGCCCAGGTCCAGGACGACGTGGTTGCCGATGATCCGGTCGGGCCCGGCGAGGTCCCGGACCGAGGCCTCGGCCAGCAGCAGGTAGAGCACCGCCGGCCAGGAGGTGCGGCTGAGGTGGTCGCGCTGCCGGTCGGACACGCGGACCACCACCGCGTCGGCGACCGCGTACAACGGGGCGCCGAACGCGGGGAAGGCGCGGGCCGGCCGGACGAGCGGCCACAGCCGGGCGAACCCCGGGTGCGGCGGGTCCTGCGGGCCGGGCTCGGCGGTGATGTCGATGGCGCAGGCCTGCGCCAGCCGGTGGCTGCCGTGGCTCGGGGTCCTGTCCGCGGGGCTGTTGGCCGCGGACCAGCGGCCGGCGACCGGGGGCTCGACCTCCCGTGCCGGCTCGGCGGTCCGGGGAGCCCGGGCGGCCAGCCGCCCGGCCACTGTCGTGAGCAGGAGGGCGGCCCCGGCGGGGAGCCACACCAGGCGGGTGTCGGAGGGGAATCCGAGGCCGAGGTCGGTGGCGATGAGCAGCAGGAACAGCAGCCAGCAGCCCCGGTAGGACCGGTGCACGGCCCTCCGCAGCCGGGCGGACGGAGCCGGCGCCGGCCCCGCGCCTTCCGCCCGGCCCGCGCCTTCCGCCCGGCCCGCGCCGTCCGCCCGGCCCGAGGTGTCGGCCCGCGTCACGGCGTGGCCGCCGCGAAGAGGACGAGCAGCGGGACGACCCTGCCGCCGGGGACCTCGTACCGCCCGCGCCCGGTGGTGTGCAGCCAGCCGGCCGCGCTGAGCTGGCGCAGGTGGTGGTAGACCTGCCCGCTGGTACCGACCCCGTCCAGCGCGGTCAGCTCGGCGGCGGTCCGGCGGCCGGCCAGGATCTCCCGCAGCAGCCGGATCCGTACGGGGCTGCCGAGTGCGGCGAGCGCGTCGGCGGTGCGCTGCCGGTCCTCGGAGGGGTCACCGAGGAGCTCTCCGGTGGGGAAGCCCTGCTGCCACTCGTACCGCTCGCCGGTGGGGAGTCCGACGGCACCGGTGAACAGCACTCCGCCGTCTTCGTCGGCGCCGAGTTCCGCGAGCCGCGCCTTGAAGCCCTCCAGGGCCCAGAAGTTCCGGGCGTGGTCGGCGTGTTCGGACCGCCCGGCGTCCTGTGCTTGTTGTGCTTCCCGCGCTTCCCGTGCTTCGAGTGCGGCCAGTCGCCGTTCCAGCTCGGCCACGCGTGCTTCGAGGTCCATGCATACGAAGTTACGTCATTACGTAATTCCGTACAAGGTCGAAAAGGCGTGGGTGGCGACGGGCCCGGAAAACGACGAACCCCCGCCCGGCAGTGCAGGGCAGGGGTTCGGCCGACGGATCGGACGGGCGCAGATCAGGCCAGCAGGGCCGGGATCGTCGCCTCGTGCGCCTCGCGGAGCTCGGCCAGCGGGATCGTGAACTCGCCCTGGACCTCGATCTCCTCGCCGTCCACGACACCGATGCGGGTGGCGGGCAGGCCGCGCGCGCCGCACATGTCGGTGAAGCGGAGCTCCTCGCTGCGCGGGACGGCCACGACGGCCCGACCCGCGGACTCGGAGAACAGGAAGGTGAACGCGTCCAGACCCTCGGGCACCACGACCCGGGCGCCGTTCCCGCCGCGCAGGCAGGACTCGGTGAGCGCCTGGATCACGCCGCCGTCGGACAGGTCGTGCGCGGCGTCGATCATGCCGTCGCGCGAGGCGGCGATCAGGATCTCCGCGAGCAGCTTCTCGCGGCCCAGGTCCACCTTGGGCGGCAGGCCACCGAGGTGGTCGTGGACGACCTGCGACCAGGCCGAGCCGCCGAACTCCTCGGCGGTGTCGCCGAGCAGGTAGAGCAGCTGGCCGGCCTCCGCGAACGCCATCGGCGTACGGCGGTTGACGTCGTCGATCACACCGAGGACCGCCACGACCGGGGTCGGGTGGATCGCGGTGTCGCCGGTCTGGTTGTAGAGCGAGACGTTGCCGCCGGTGACCGGGGTACCCAGCTCCAGGCAGCCGTCCGCGAGACCGCGGCAGGCCTCGGCGAACTGCCACATGACGCCCGGGTCCTCCGGCGAGCCGAAGTTCAGGCAGTCGGAGACGGCCAGCGGCTTGGCGCCGGTCGCGGCGACGTTGCGGTACGCCTCCGCCAGGGCCAGCTGCGCGCCCGTGTACGGGTCGAGCTTGGCGTAGCGGCCGTTGCCGTCGGTCGCGATGGCCACGCCGAGGTCGGTCTCCTCGTCGATGCGGACGACACCGGCGTCCTCGGGCTGCGCGAGGACGGTGTTGCCCTGCACGAAGCGGTCGTACTGGTCGGTGACCCAGGACTTCGAGGCCTGGTTCGGGGAGGAGACCAGGGCCAGGACCTGCGCGCGCAGCTCCTCGGAGGTCTGGGGGCGGGCCAGCTTGCCCGCGTCGTCCGCCTGGAGGGCGTCCTGCCAGTCGGGGCGGGCGTACGGGCGCTGGTACACCGGGCCCTCGTGGGCGACGGTGCCCGGCGGCACGTCGACGATCTGCTCGCCGTGCCAGAAGATCTCCAGGCGCTCGCCGTCGGTCACCTCACCGATGACCGTGGCGATGACGTCCCACTTCTCGCAGATCTCCATGAACCGGTCGACGTGCTGCGGCTCGACGATCGCGCACATGCGCTCCTGCGACTCGCTCATGAGGATCTCCTCGGGCGAGAGCGTCGCGTCGCGCAGCGGGACGGTGTCCAGCTCGACGCGCATGCCGCCGGAGCCCGCGGAGGCCAGCTCGGAGGTGGCGCAGGACAGGCCGGCGCCGCCGAGGTCCTGGATGCCCGCGACCAGCTTCTCCTTGAAGATCTCCAGGGTGCACTCGATGAGGAGCTTCTCCTGGAACGGGTCGCCGACCTGGACCGCGGGGCGCTTGGTGGGCTTCGTGTCGTCGAAGGTCTCGGACGCGAGGACCGAGACTCCGCCGATGCCGTCGCCGCCCGTGCGGGCGCCGTAGAGGATGACCTTGTTGCCGGGGCCGGAGGCCTTGGCGAGGTGGATGTCCTCGTGCTTCATCACGCCGATGCAACCGGCGTTGACCAGCGGGTTGCCCTGGTAGCAGGAGTCGAAGACGACCTCGCCGCCGATGTTGGGCAGGCCCAGGCAGTTGCCGTAGCCGCCGATGCCGGCGACCACGCCCGGCAGGACCCGCTTGGTGTCGGGGTGGTCGGCCGCGCCGAAGCGGAGCGGGTCGACGACGGCGACGGGGCGGGCACCCATGGCGAGGATGTCGCGGACGATGCCGCCGACACCGGTCGCCGCACCCTGGTAGGGCTCGATGTACGAGGGGTGGTTGTGCGACTCGACCTTGAAGGTGACCGCGTAGCCCTGGCCGACGTCGACGACACCGGCGTTCTCGCCGATGCCGACGAGCATGGCGTCGTTCTCGGGGGCCTTCTCGCCGAACTGGCGCAGGTGGACCTTGCTGCTCTTGTACGAGCAGTGCTCGGACCACATGACCGAGTACATGGCGAGCTCGGCACCCGTGGGGCGGCGGCCGAGGATCTCGCGGATCCGCTGGTACTCGTCCTCCTTGAGGCCGAGCTCCTTCCAGGGCTGCGCCGAGTCCGGGGTCTCGGCTGCGTGCTTGACGGTGTCCAGAGTCATGCGGAGACCAGCTTCTTCAGGATCGAGGTGAAGAATCCGAGGCCGTCGGTGCGGCCCGTCCCGATCAGCGGCTCCACCGCGTGCTCGGGGTGCGGCATGAGGCCGACGACGTTGCCCGCGGCGTTGGTGATGCCGGCGATGTCGTTCAGCGACCCGTTGGGGTTGAAGTCGAGGTAGCGGAAGGCCACGCGGCCCTCGGCCTCCAGCTCGTCCAGGGTGCGCTGGTCGGCGACGTAGCGGCCGTCCATGTTCTTGAGCGGGACGGAGATCTCCTGGCCCTGCTCGTAGTCGCCGGTCCAGGAGGTCCCGGCGTTCTCGACGCGGAGCTTCTGGTCGCGGCAGATGAAGTGCAGGTGGTTGTTGCGGAGCATCGCGCCCGGCAGCAGATGGGCCTCGGTGAGGACCTGGAAGCCGTTGCAGATGCCCAGGACCGGCATGCCGGCCTTGGCCTGCTCGATGATGGTCTCCATCACCGGCGAGAACCGGGAGATGGCCCCGGCGCGCAGGTAGTCGCCGTACGAGAAGCCGCCGGCCAGGACGACCGCGTCGACCTGGTGCAGGTCCTTGTCGCGGTGCCACAGCGAGACCGGCTCGGCGCCCGCGAGGCGCACGGCGCGCAGCGAGTCACGGTCGTCGAGCGTTCCGGGGAACGTGACGACACCGATGCGAGCGGTCACGACTCCACCTTGACGACGAAGTCTTCGATGACGGTGTTGGCGAGGAACGTTTCGGCCATCTTGTGGATGCGGTCAAGGGCGGCCTGGTCGACCGGACCCTCCACTTCCAGCTCGAAGCGCTTCCCCTGGCGGACGTCGGCGATGCCCTCGAAGCCCAGGCGCGGCAGTGCACGCTGCACCGCCTGGCCCTGGGGGTCGAGGATCTCCGGCTTGAGCATGACGTCGACTACGACGCGTGCCACTGGCACTCCCGATGGGTGGTTGGTGCGAAGGCGGTTCCTTCAGCGTACCCGCCCGAAATTTCTACGCGGGTAGATTTCCGAGAGGGGTCCACAAGGGCCCCTCGGGGGCGTCCGACGGGGAACCCCTTTCGGCTTCACCAACGCTTCGCAAAATCCATCGGAAAACCACGCGCCCGGGATTGCGGGGGGACACGCGGAGAGAATTAACTGGGCTTCGCAATGCAATGGGAATCGAGGTACAAAGGAATCCTCAGCAGCGCGACATTTGCCGCTCCGTACCCGGTGCCGAAAGGCGCATTGCTCCGAAACATCCACACAGGCGACATCGCCGCACGTCAGCGGGCGGCGGCTGTCGCGCGAAGGGACCGATATCCGTGGCGCAGCGCGTAGTGGTCACACTCTCCGACGACATCGACGGCGGAGAAGCGGCGGAAACGGTCGCGTTCGGCCTGGACGGCAAGTCCTACGAGATCGACCTCAATCTCGCCAACGCCGAGAAACTGCGGGAGACCCTCGCCCCGTACGTGGCCGCCGGCCGCCGGCAGGCCCGCTCCGGCAAGGTCTTCAAGCACACCTCCCTCGCCCCCGACCCGGCGGTCGTCCGCGCCTGGGCCCGGTCCCACGACTTCGACGTGCCCCCGCGGGGCCGGATCCCGAAGCGGGTCTACGAGGCGTACCACCAGGCCCACTGAGGAGGCCCCCGGGGCCGATTTGGCATCCACCCCCTCCCGTCCGCTAGTGTGTGGATCACGCCGAGGGGCGAGACCGCAGGTCAGAGCCTCGAAGGTCGTGCGGGTGTAGTTCAGTAGCAGAACATCCCCCTTCCAGGGGGAAGGCGCAGTGTGCGATCCCTGTCACCCGCTCGCAAAGGCTTTACCGACCACTCCGGTGGATCAGGTAGAGTGATGCACGCATCGCCCGGCAGAAACGCCGGAGCGGGCATGCGGACGTAGCTCAGTTGGTAGAGCACCACCTTGCCAAGGTGGATGTCGCGAGTTCGAGTCTCGTCGTCCGCTCAGAGTGCAAAGGCCCTGATCATTGATCAGGGCCTTTGTCGTATGCGCACGCAGATCACCTGCCGCGCACTGACAAATGTCATCGGGGGCGATGACCACGCCCACTGGTGCGACGAGGGGCCCGCCGCGAGGCTGGAGCCATGGGGAACAGCACCCGCCACAGGGTGATCGGGGGAATCGGGGAACCGTGTCGAAACTCACCGGATGGTGGAAGAACCGCAGCACCGCGGCAAAGGTCGAGTTGTACACACGGGGGTCGTTCCACTTCTTCGCGGTCATCGAGATCTTCTCCTTCGGACTGGCCCCGATGGCCGCCGCTCCCAAGGAGGGCATCTCCCAGCCGGTCGCGGTCGGGGCGCTGGTGGTCGCCGTCCTCCACTCCCTGGCCACGGCGTTCCTCTCGTCCCGGGCACTGGACTGGCAGGTGGGCGCCCGGGAGCGCCCGGTTCGGCTCGCCGTGGCGACGACCATCGCCACGGCCCTCGCCTGCCTCGCCGTCATGCTGCTCCGCAAGACCGGGCACCTCCCCGAGGCCGTGGCACCGTCGCTCGTCGTCGGCTTGGCCTGCTTCTCCTGCGGCTCCCTCGTGCTCTGCATGAACCGGGTACGGCAGATGTGGCGCGTCTCACCGGCCTGGGCGCTCGGCGCGGGCACGGGGGTGCTTGCCCTGGGCCTGCCCGCGGGGGAGGCCGCCGGGTACGCGGTCGCGGTGCTGGTGGCCGGCCTGTTCATGAGCCTGGCCTGCGGCTTCTCGGGCTGGCTGCTGAGGATGGTCCACGAGCTGGAGCGCGCCCGGGAGCTCCAGGCCCAGCTCGCCGTGGCCGAGGAGCGGCTGCGCTTCGGCCGGGACCTGCACGACGTGATGGGCCGCAACCTCGCCGTCATCGCCCTCAAGAGCGAGCTCGCCGTCCAGCTGGCCCGGCGCGAGCGCCCGGAGGCCGTCACCCAGATGATCGAGGTCCAGCGGATCGCCCGCGAGTCGCAGCGAGAGGTGCGCGACGTCGTGCGCGGCTACCGGGAGGCCGACCTCGGGGCGGAGCTGGAGGGCGCACGGGGCGTGCTCACCGCGGCCGGGATGGACTGCCGGGTCGAGGCCGAACCGGGGCGGACGCTCCGCCCCGAGGTTCAGTCGGCACTCGGCTGGGTCGTCCGGGAGGCCACCACGAACGTCCTCCGGCACGGCGACGCGCGCACCTGCGTGATACGCCTCACAGCGCCCGAAGAGACCGAAGAGGGCGAACTGACCCTGGTCGTGGAGAACGACGGGGCACCCGAGGTGCCGGCCGGACCGCCCGGCTCCGGGCTCGCCGGGCTGCGGGAGCGGCTCGCGGTGCTCGACGGCACCTTGGAGGCCGGCCCGGTGGGCGACGGCCGATTCCGGCTGCGGGCCCGGATCCCGGGCCGCCAACTGCGAGGACTGGAGGTGCGGGCGTGAGCCCCGTACGCGTACTGCTGGCCGACGACGAGCACCTGATCCGCGGGGCACTCGCCGCCCTGCTGGCCCTGGAGGACGATCTGCTGGTCGTCGCCGAGGCGGCCTCGGGCCCCGAGGCCCTGGCGATGGCACGGGCCCACCGGCCGGACGTGGCGGTGCTCGACCTGCAGATGCCCGGGGCGGACGGTGTGAGCGTGGCCACGTCCCTGAAGGCCGAACTCCCCGACTGCAAAACCATGATCGTGACCAGTCACGGGCGGCCCGGGCACCTCAAGCGGGCCCTGGCGGCGGGGGTACGGGCCTTCGCGCCGAAGACGGTGTCGGCGCAGCGGCTCGCCGAGCTGATCCGGACCGTGCACGCCGGAGGTCGCTACGTGGACCCGGAGTTGGCGGCCGACGCGATCAGCGCGGGGGACTCGCCGCTGACCGCCCGCGAGGCCGAGGTGCTGGAACTCGCCGGGGACGGGGCGCCGGTGGCGGAGATCGCGGAGCGCGCCGGCCTGTCGCAGGGGACCGTACGCAACTACCTGTCCTCCGCCGCCTCGAAGCTCGGCGCGGAGAACCGGCATGCCGCAGTGCGTCTCGCGCGCGAGCGCGGTTGGGTATAGTGGTTCCCGCGCCACGGCGCATGCGGACATAGCTCAGTTGGTAGAGCACCACCTTGCCAAGGTGGATGTCGCGAGTTCGAGTCTCGTTGTCCGCTCCAGAAGAAGAGCCCCCGGTCAGTGACCGGGGGCTCTTCCGTGTTCGAGTCGCGGGCCTTCCGGGAGCCGGACCGCCCGCGCCGGCGGCGGCGCGGGACGATCCGGTCCGGGGCCTCAGGCCCAGTTCTGGCCGGTGAGCCGCTCGTACGCCTCGATGTACTTGGCGCGGGTCTGCTCGACGACCTCTTCCGGAAGGGCCGGCGGCGGCAGTTCCCCCTTGGGGTTCCAGCCGGAGGCCGGGGAGGACAGCCAGTCGCGGACGAACTGCTTGTCGAAGGAGGGCTGGGCGCGGCCCGGCTCCCACAGGTCGGCCGGCCAGAACCGGGAGGAGTCCGGGGTCAGCACCTCGTCGGCGGCGACCAGGGTGCCGTCCGCGTCGAAACCGAACTCGAACTTGGTGTCCGCCAGGATGATCCCGCGCTCGCGCGCGATGTCCCGGGCCCGGCCGTACACGGCCAGGGTGGTCTGGCGCAGCAGCGCAGCGGTCTCGGCGCCGGTGGTGCGCGCGACCTCCTCGTAGGAGACGTTCTCGTCGTGCTCGCCGACCGCGGCCTTGGCGGCCGGGGTGAAGATCGGTGCGGGCAGTTCGGAGCCGTCGACGAGCCCCTCCGGCAGCGCGAGCCCGCAGACCGTACGGGTCTGGTCGTACTCGGCGAGGCCGGAGCCGGTGAGGTAGCCGCGGGCCACGCACTCCACCGGAACCATCGTCAGGTTCTTGCAGACCAGCGTGCGGCCCGCCCAGTCCGCGGGGGCGCCCGCGGGGACGTCCGTGCCGAGCACGTGGTTCGGGACGAGGTCGGCGAGCTGCTCGAACCACCACAGCGAGAGCTGCGTCAGGACCCGGCCCTTGTCCGGGATCTCGGTCGGCAGCACCCAGTCGAACGCGGAAATCCGGTCGCTGGCGACCATGACGAGGTTGCCGTCCTCGTCGCGGTAGAGATCGCGAACCTTGCCGGTGTGGAGGTGGACGAGGCCCGGCACCTGAACCGGCTCGGGCTTTTCGACGAATCCGGACACGGGGTCTCCCTGTGGTTCTGTACGAGCGCAGCCCCATTCTCCCGCACCGGCCCGCACGGTCGGACGACGGGTCCGGGGCGGCGCGGTGTCAGTCCCTCTTGCAGATCCGGTCCAGGAGGTTGGCGGTGGCCCGCTGGATCCGCTCGTCCACGTGGCCGGGGCGGTCGAGCGCCGGGGACCAGGCGAAGGTGCCGGACGCGAAGACCAGGGCCCCGCTGGGGGCCCGGTACAGGGAGGTCTCCTGGTGGCGCTTGGCCCCGTCGGCGTCGAGGTACGGGGAGTGCGCGAGCAGGATCCGGTCCCGGTGCTCGGGGAGCTGGGTGCGGGGGAAGTAGCGGTCCGCCTCCCCGGCGACCAGGCCGGGCAGCTCGTCGTTCTCGGCGGCTCCGGTGGACTCCCAGAGCCAGTGCGAGGCATTGCGCACGACCAGCGGCGCCGGCTCCGGAACCCGCCCCGCGTACTGGATGCCGAGCAACTGCTGCTCGGGGCGGTCGACCCCGCGCCACAGGCTGGGACGGCCGGGGCCGCGGCGTTTGCGGCAGGTCAGGAGCCGGTCGGCGACCCCCGACGGGGAGGGGCCCAGCTCGACCTGCCAGTACATGGTGTTGGCGGAGAGGAAGACCAGCGAGGTGCCGTGGTCGCGGGCCCGCTCGACGGCGCGGCGCATGGGGGCCGACCAGTACTCGTCGTGGCCGGGGAAGACCAGGCCGCGGTAGCGGGCGGGGTCGATGCGGCCGGCGTGCAGGTCGCGGGTGTCGGCGTAGGCGAGGTCGTAGCCGTAGCGTTCGGCCCAGCGGATGACGTCGTAGGCGTGGCCCACGTGCAGGGGCAGGCCCGTGCCCGCGTAGGGGCGGTCGAAGGAGACCGTGACGGCTGCGTCCTGCGTGCCGAGGAGCCGGCCCTCCTCGTCCCAGGCGTGGTAGAGGCTCGCGCCGGTCCGGCCGTCCTCCGGGTAGAGGTTGTACGCCTGCCAGGTGACGTCGGGCAGCAGGAGCAGCAGGTCGGCGGGGCGGTCGTCGCGCACGGTGAAGGGGATGTGGGAGCGGTAGCCGTCGGCGGTGGTGAGCACGGCGACGTACGCCCCGACGTTCCAGTGGCTCGGTACCCGCAGCCGCCAGGACAGCCACCAGTGGTGGCAGGAGACCGTGCGGTCGGCGGTGAGGGGCGGCGGCTGGACGAAACCGGAGAGGCGCGGACTGGTGGTGATCCTGGCGACGCCGGCGCCGCCGTAGTGGCCGATGCGGTGGACCTCGACGGAGAACTGCTGGGGCGGGTCCACGGTGATGTGGAAGTCGATGGACTCGCCGGGGGCCACCGCGCCCGGGGAGGCGAACCCCTTGATCTGCCGGTGCACGTCGTCGGCGGTGCGGGGGCCGCCGGCGGCGCCGGCACGGGCGGACCGACCGCCGGGGGCCGCGGACGGGTCCACGTACCAGGGCACCACCCGGCCGGTGCCGTCGACGGGCGCCCCGCTGCCGCGGAGCCACGGCAGTGGTCCCTGCCCGAAGGGGTCGTTCACCGCGTGCGCGAGCGCCCCTGACTCCCATCGCCGGATCCGGTCCGCACCCATACCGCTCCCCTCCCTCGCTCCCCCGAACGGCTTCTGCACACGGCGGCGCGGCGCGGGTCCTGGAGGTCCGGCCGCGGCCGGACCCCAGCACATCACATGACGCGCTCGTTCCGTCACCGTTCGCCACAACCGGGGCCAGGGATATGACGGGGGACGCGGCAGGGCGTAGCAGGGCCCGCGCGGAGCGGGATGCCGCCGGATCAGACCAGGCGGACCGGCTTCTCGGGGCGGATGCCCAGCTCGGCCAGCCAATCGCGCAGGGGCTCCGGATCGCCGTCCTCGACCAGACTCAGCACGCGGGGGCCCAGATCGGAGCGCCGCTCGCCGCCGGCCACCAGCACCGGGCCGTCCAGCCAGTCCAGACCCGGCGCGGCGCCCACGCAGTCCACCGCCGCGCAGCACACCAGGGCCGTCACGTGGTCGGCGAGCAGGTCCCGGCCGCTCCTCGGCGGCTGCAGCGGGAACAGGGGCACGGCGTCGGCGCCGCGGGCCACCACGGAGCGGCGGTCCTCGGAACGTTCCTCCCGGGCCAGGTCACCGCTCAGCCGACCGGCCAGGGCCTCACCGGGCCCGCCCTCGCCGCCGGCGTCCGCCAGGAACCCGAGGACCCGGTCCAGCGTGGGCCCCGCCCCCGGCGGTACGGCCAGGGCGTCCAGCGCCTCGTGCAGCCGGGCCGCCTCCGCCCGCCACGTGCGGTCCACGACCTCCTCCGGGTACGCCGCCCAGTCCACCGGCGCCCAGTCCGGCCCGGGCTCGGCCGGTCCGCCGTGGAAGAGCCGCGCGGCGAGCAGGGAGGCCGCCTCGTCGACGACGCCCGGCCGCTCCAGCAGGTCGCACGCGGGCCGCTCGCCGAGCCGGGAGGCGAATCCGTCGGCCATCCGGTCCCGCCGGGACAGCTCGGTCAGCGCGGAGACCACCCCGGCATCGAGGTGCGAGGGCCACCGGCCCATCCGCCACGCCGGCAGCGCCACCCGGGTCAGCAGCCGGTCCCATCCCGCGTACGCGAGGCCGACCTGCTCCTGGGCGACGATCCGCAGCCCGTAGTCCACCCGCTGCGCCCGGTCCGAGGCGGCCGCGGCCACCCCGCGCTCCATCTCGGCGGCGTCCTCCCGGCAGAGCCGCAGCAGCAGCCGCGCCGGGCCTCCGATCCAGCCGAGGCCGGGCCGGCCGGCCACGCCGACGGCGGCGTCCAGCCCGCGTACGAAACCGCGGGCGTCGGCTATGTCGGGATGCGCCGAGGGTCCCGTACCGGCGACGACCGGCGCGAGCACCGCCCGCAGCTCGGCCACCCTCATCCACCACAGGAAGGGCGAGCCGATCACCAGCACCGGCGCCGCCCCCGGCTCGCTCCCCGGACCGGCGGCCGCGCCGCGCCGCCGGTGGGCCGCATGCGTACGGTCCTCCAGCCAGCTGTCGCAGTCCGGTGTCAGGGCTATCGCGGAGGGCGCCGGCACCTCCATGCGGTCCGCCAGGTCCCGGACCAGCCGGTACAGGTCGGGGGCCTCCGCCTCGGTCAGCGGCACGGTCGGCGTCACGGCGGGGCCGGCCCGCACCACCACCGCGGTGAAGATCCCGACCACCAGCAGCACGAGCACGGCGACCGCGCACATGACGACGGTCACCAGCGGCCAGGGCTCCCCGGCCAGCCGGCCCGTCATCCTGGCGGAGACCAGCACCACCGCGAGGGCGGCGGGCAGCAGGCCGACGGCCAGCGCCCTGCTGCGCACGCGCAGCACGGCCAAGGCCCGGGAGCGCGCGGACGGCGGGCTCCCTTCCCGATGCGAACCGGTTCCGGACACGACCGGACCTCACCCCCTCTGCCCTGCGGCGGTTTTGCTCACTCCCCCACTGTGACACCCGCCACTGACATCGCAATGCCGGTGGGCCAAGTGCCGGAATGCTTGCGCCGCACCCTAGTTGGGGAGCGCCCGGCAGTCAGCCAGACGGTATGACGATCACCCGATGGAATGGCTTTGGCTAAAGCTGCTGCGTTCGAACGCGGCCCGATGCAGTCGCACACGCACATGCGCGCGGGCCCGGTCCGCACCTGTGTGCGTACCGGGCCCGCGTCATGACCGCGCTGCCGCTCGGCGTCCTCAGGCCGTGCCGGCCGCCTTGGCCGCGATGTCCGTGCGGTGGTGGGAGCCGTCCAGGCGGATCCGGGCGACGGCCTCGTACGCCTTCTCGCGGGCCTGCGCCAGGTCGGAGCCGGTCGCAGTCACCGACAGCACGCGGCCGCCCGCGCTGACGACGGCGTCGCCCTCGCGACGGGTCCCGGCGTGCAGCACGTACGCGTCCGGCCCGTCCTCGGCGGCCACCTCCGCCAGGCCCTCGATCGGGTCGCCGGTGCGCGGGGTGCCCGGGTAGTTGTGGGAGGCGATGACGACCGTGACGGCCGCGTCCTCCCGCCAGGTGAGCGGGGGCTGGGATTCCAGAGTGCCCTTGGCCGCGCTCGACAGCAGGCCCGCGAGCGGCGTCTGCAGCCGGGCCAGGACGACCTGCGTCTCGGGGTCGCCGAAGCGGGCGTTGAACTCGATGACGCGCACGCCGCGCGAGGTGATCGCGAGTCCGGCGTACAGCAGGCCGGAGAAGGGGGTCCCGCGGTGGCGGAGCTCGTCCACGGTCGGCTGGAGGACCGTCTCCAGGACCTCGTCGACGAGCTTCGGGTCGGCCCACGGCAGCGGCGAGTACGCGCCCATGCCGCCGGTGTTGGGGCCCTCGTCGCCGTCGAGGGCGCGCTTGAAGTCCTGCGCGGGCTGCAGCGGGACGACGGTGGTGCCGTCGGTGACCGCGAAGAGCGAGACCTCGGGGCCGTCGAGGTACTCCTCGATCACGACGCGGTCGCAGGCCAGGGCGTGCTCGCGGGCGGCGTCCAGGTCCTCGGTGACCACGACGCCCTTGCCGGCGGCCAGGCCGTCGTCCTTGACGACGTAGGGCGCGCCGAAGGCGTCGAGGGCCGCGTCCACCTCCTCCGGGGTGGTGCACACGTAACTGCGCGCGGTCGGGACGCCGGCCGCGGCCATCACGTCCTTCGCGAACGCCTTCGAGCCCTCCAGCTGCGCCGCCTCGGCGGACGGGCCGAAGACGGGGATGCCGGCGGCGCGGACGGCATCGGCGACACCGGCGACCAGCGGCGCCTCCGGGCCGATGACGACCAGGTCGGCACCGAGCTCGGTGGCCAGGCCGGCCACGGCCGCGCCGTCGAGGGCGTCGACCGGGCGCAGCTCCGCCACCTCGGCGATGCCGGCGTTGCCGGGAGCGCAGTAGAGCGCATTGACGTCGGGGTCGAGGGACAGAGAGCGGCACAGGGCGTGTTCGCGGGCGCCGCCGCCGATGACGAGGACCTTCACGCCATGCAGCCTAGCCCGCCGGGCGACCGGACCTTCGTGCGGCCACCCAAACGCGGGCCCCTACTCGTTCGTGTATTCCTCCACAACGGTGGCCCCGAGCTCGCGCACGATCAGCTCGTGTCCGGTGAGGGCGCTGTCGACGAGGTCGGGATCGTCCTCCTCCGGTACGTCGTCCTCCGGCGCCACCGGTGGGGGCGCCTGGTGTACGGGGGGCTGCGGCGCGGCGGCGACCTGGGGGGACTGCGGCGGCCGGGGCTCCTGCGGGGCGGCCGGAGCCTGCTGCACCGGGGCCGGGGCGGGCGCGGGAGCGGGCGCCGGCGGGCTGTAGGCGGGCGCGGGCGGAGCGGCGTACGCCGGGACGGCGGCATGCGGTGCGGACTGGCCGCCGCCCTGGCCCACGACGGCGTCGATCTTCCAGTTGACCTGGAACTGCTCGGCCAGGACGGCCTTGAGCACGTCCTCGCTGCCGCTGCTGGCGAAGTTGTCGCGGGCTCCGGCGTTCGGGAAGCCCAGCTGGAGCGTCGTCCCGTCGAAGCCGGTGACCTGGGCGTTCTGGCTGAGCAGGATCCAGGTGAAGCGCCGGCGGTTCTTGACGGCCTCCAGGACGCCGGGCCACATCGCCTGCACCTGTCCGGCCCCGGCGGCCATGCCGGGGGACGGCGCGGCAGCGCCGGCGGGAGCCGGCGCCGCTGCCGCTGCCGCTGCCGGGGCGGCGGGCGCGGGAGCCGCGGCGGCGGGTGCGGGGATCCCCTGGCCGGGCGCGGCCGCGGTGGGCCAGGCACCGCGGGCCCCGGACCCGGGCTTCGCCGCTCC